>JBDNHJ010000356.1:0-38015 GCA_041688835.1 Fuerstiella sp. | reverse complement strand
CAGACATGAGCCTTCCTCCTTGAGAAAACGCGTGTTGTTTGTCACGCGAATTCTTCGGAGGAACGCCTTTTCTGTCGCTGGCTGATTCGGAAAAATACACAAAATACAAGGCTGAATTCACTGGCAATCTGGGCTGTTTTCTCCACTCATGGGCCCTCAACTACGACTTGCGGCACTAGTCGTCTGGCCGTCGAAGACTTTGGCCTCTTTGAATTCCGGAAACACGGGCGCGTTGGGGTTCGGTTTCTTTGGCTGTTTGCGAGCCGGAGTGATTCGGACGCCCCAGCCGGTCAGATCTTTGCCATTGAACAGGCTGACGTATCCGGGTTCTGGCGTGAAGTCGTCGGCGACGGTCTCCACGAAACCCAGCGTCGCGAAAATCGGATGCAGGGCGGCGGCCCAGCGATCGTAGCCAGCAGCGTTGAGATGCAGCAAGTCCCGAAACCACTGTGGATCAGCGTCTCCGGATTCTGCCGCGAACAATGTCCACGTGTCAACGACTGTGATCTGTGAATCGCCCTTCGCAGTGGCTTCGTACAACGCGTTCACTTGCTGAATGGTTTTCTGGGGCCGATTCTTACTGGCAGAACTGGGGAACATGCGGCACAGCACGATCGGAGTCTGGGGGTTGTGTTGCTTGATGGCCGCGATGATCTTGTCGAAGTTACGGCCGATGGCAGCGGCTGCGATCCCGACTTCGATATCATTGGTTCCCAGCAGCATCACGATGGCACTGGGATTCAACGAAAGAACATCCTGTTGCAGACGGATCAGCATGCCGCGCGTTGTGTCGCCACCAATTCCGCGATTGGCTAATTTCATGCCTGCAAACTTGCCTTTGAAGTCATCGCCCCACGCCTGCGTGATGGAATCACCAAGGAACACCACGGCACCTTGATCCTGTTCGACGTTCGCTGCCCATTTCGGCCGCATTTCAATCCACTTGTTCACGTAGCCGTCATAACGACGCAATGCACCTTCGCCCGGCAGACCTTCTTCCGAAATTGGCAGGGCAAATTTGTCATCAGCTGTGACACAGGGCAGGATTGATGTCGCGGCAATGGCGAACGCGAAAAACAGTCGGGTAACTCTCAGCATTTCTCAGGCACTTTCTTCAGGCATGGGATAACGGTTGTATCGGCGCGATTATTTCAGTCCCAGCATGCGGTCTAATGAATCGGCAGTTTGATAGATCAGAGCTTCGGGGAAATGAGTGTACGGATGGAAGTACTCAAACGTCAGATAGCCGTTGTAGTTTGTCTTTTCGAACGCATCGAGTACTGCGGGCCAGTTGGTGGTTCCATCCAATAGCGGCCGGAAGGCTTCTAACGAATGATCGCTGCTGTTCTTGCTGTATTCCTTCAGATGCACATTTTTGATGCGATCGCCGAGCATCGAAATCCAGTGCTCGGGAAACTGGTATTCCATAATATTGCCGGTGTCGAAGTGAACCTTCAGGTATTCGCTGTCGAAGCCGTCGACGAAGTCGATCATTTCGAAGGGCGACAGCAGATAGCCGTTGAAGAAGATGTTCTCAATGTTCATCGACACCTTCAATTGCTCAGCCTTCGGCAACAGCTTCGCAATCGCTGCCGTGGCGCGTTTGTGGCAAACGTCGTTGGGAGTCGGATCGTGATCTGCGCGCCATGGCATATGAACGGCTCCCGGCACGACCAGCAGGTTTTCTGTGCCGAGGTCATGTGCGGCTTGCGTCATCAGGCCGGCCAGTTCCATTCCACGAGCGCGTTCTGCGGGATCGTTGCTGGTCAAGGGATAGGGCCAGAACAAAAACGAACACAGGCCGCTAATCGCGATGCCGATTTCGTCGGCCATCTTGCGGATGGCGGTGAATTCCTGAGTTCCGGATTTCGGCGACAGGTCACTTTCGAGATCGTAGTTTAATTCGATGCCGTCAAAGCCAGCATCTTTGGCCAGTTGTAAACACTGCTTCAACGACATCTTATCGGGATATGGAAACGCCCACAGATTGATCGACTTCAGCATGTCGTAGCGTTTGCGATTGCTGCTGGCAGCGGAGGCCGTTGCTGCTTGAGCGGCCTGTGTTGTGGATCCAGCCACGACGACGGATGCTCCGAAGGCAGCGTAAGACAGCAATTGACGACGGTCAAAGGGACTCGATGGTTCCGAGTTCATGGCAAGCCTTTTGCAAAAATGAAAGAGGATGTTGGTCGATTCAACGTGTCGAATCGTACCTGCTGACGTACACGCTTCCTATCGTCCGCCGGTGTCGCGATGCTAGTGCTTGTGTCAGACCTGAATTTTGGGTTGCACTTCTGCGTGTTCCACGGATTCCTTCGATGACAAAGCACTGGTTGGACTGCCTCACTCACGCCCCTTTGGTGCTGTCAACATGGACAGGTTTGCTGAATTGACTACAGTCGAGCTTACGCCACGGGTTGGCGAATTCGGCCACGCAACAAGGAACTTCAATGACGGATGACCAGACTGCCCTCGATGTTCCCGCCACGAATTCGGAGCCGGCGTCTGCGTTGCAGCCATTGCGTGTGTGGCCGCCCGTGGTGTTGCTCAGCGGGATGTTGGCGGCCAGATACCTGCCCAAGCTGATTCAGGACGGGCCGCCGCAGATGTGGATGGTGTCCGCTTTTGGGCCCCTGTTGTGCAGCGTGCTGCTGCTGTTGTGGTGGCTGTTGCTAAGTCGTGCCAGCGGTTGGGAACGTCTGATGGGTTTCGTCGGTGTGGCGATTGCCGTGGGTTTGACGCTGGCCACCATTCATCCCACGATGCTGGGCCCCGCGATTATGGTGCGGACGATCCCGATGGGCATGGCGGGGTTCGCTATGGGGGCCATTCTACTCGGGCAACAATTGTCCTTCCGACGGACAGTTTTGGCTGTTGTGTTGGCGACGTTGGGCTTCGGCTATTCGACATTGCTGCGCAGTGATGGGATGTGGGGAAACTTTGCATTGGGACTGCATTGGCGTTGGGAACCTTCGGCGGAAGATCAGATGCTGACGGATCGAGCCGCGAAACCAGACGTCGCAGCGGAGTCGCTGGATGTGACCGATATGGAGACCTGGCTGGCGGAACCGGAATCTCCGGCTTTCCGAGGCGTAGACCGTTCTGGGCGATACACCGGACCCCTTGTGTTTTCTGACTGGGCTGCGAATGAACCCGAGGAGCTGTGGAGAATCGCGGTCGGGCCTGGCTGGTCGTCTTTTAGTGTCGCGGGCAATCTGCTGTTCACTCAGGAACAACGTGGCGAAAACGAAGCCGTGGTCTGTTTGCTGGCCGACAGCGGACAGGAAGTTTGGTCTCATGAAATTTTGTCTCGTTTCGACGATCCACTGGGTGGGCCGGGCCCTCGCGCGACTCCCGCTGTGGCCGCTGGTGCGATCTATGCGTTGGGTGGCAATGGAGAACTCATGCGCCTGAATGCCATGACGGGGGAATTGGTTTGGCAAACGGATCTGCGGAAAGTCGCCGAACGTGATCCACCGATGTGGGGATTTTGTTCTTCGCCTTTGGTTGTCGGGGACACTGTGATCGTTCATGCGGGAGGCACAGCGGACAAAGGGACGCTGGCATTCGAAACCAGCACGGGGGAATTGAAATGGTGTGCTGCTGCAGGCGAGCATTCTTACAGCTCGCCTCAATTGTGCCGCTTACACGGGGAAGAATTCGTGGCGGTGCTCAGCGATGCGGGCTTGAATCTGCTGGATCCAATGACCGGTGCAGTTGCGCTGGACTATAAATGGAAGCACGAAGGCTATCGCGCGTTGCAGCCTCAAGTGATCAATGGCGATTCGATTCTGCTGCCGACCGGTGTAGGAACCGGGACGCGTTGCATTCGCGTATCGAAAACCGACAGCGGTTTGCAGGCCGCAGAAATCTGGACGTCGCGTGATCTGAAGTCAGATTTCAATGACTTTGTTGTGTTCGAAGGCCACCTGTACGGTTTCGACGGGGCGATTTTCACGTGTCTCGATCTGGCCACTGGCAAACGAACGTGGAAGGGCGGCCGCTACGGCAAAGGGCAGGTTCTGTTGCTGGAAGCCAGCGGGCTGTTGTTGGTAGCATCGGAAACAGGACAACTGGTGCTGCTAAAAGCCGATCCGACGGCACATCAAGAATTGGCAACGCGACAGGTTCTGGATGGCAAAACTTGGAATCATCCAGTCGTGGTCGGTGATCGACTGTTTGTGCGAAATTCCGAGCAAGCTGCGTGTTTGCGGTTGCCGCTGGAGCCACCAAAATAAGACACCGCGTCGTCGCCATTCAGATGCCAGCGGAAGGCGCACCGGTTTTAACCCTTCGATGCTTTTCCACTCTAGTGCCGCCGCAAGCCCAGCAGCAGTGGCAGGGATAGGATCGAAACGCCGCACAGTGTGAGTATCCCGACCGGATAGCCGTAGCCCGCCACCAGTCGCCCCATCAGCAAAGTCGACCACGCTTCGCAACCATTGGTGGCTCCCATAAACGCACTGAACTGAGTTGCTGCGATGGTCGGCGTGGTCAAATCCATGAACATCGCGTACACGGCCACGGTAAATACGCCAATGCCGAACGCGGTCGCCGCGATCAAAATCTGCAGGGGGATTGCGTTCGCATCGAAGTACAGGTCGCTGACCGCCAGCAGTGACAACGATGTCACGATAAACAGCAACGATGACGCCACAAGGCTTCGTCGGCTGAAACGGTCCGCCAATCGTCCGCCAATCAACGCTCCCAGCACCATGGCTCCAATCATTACGATTGCCGTAAAACTGCCGACCTCGCGTTCAGAAAAACCGTGGTCGATTAAGAAGGGCCCGATCACAACTTCAAACGCCTTGAATGCCGCTGGTCCGGTCAGGGCAAACGCCAGACCGATCCAAGTCTGTCGTCCGCTGACCGCAGTCTTCATTTCAGCCCAGACCGTGTGCAGGCGATTTTTTGCGAAAGACGTTTCTGGAATCAAGTCGCCGTTGTGGTGACTGGTCGGAACCGCGCGAGACTGCAACAGCAACACTGCCGAAAACATGATGATCGACAGCAGCACGCCGACCACAGCGGCCCCGCCAATGTAGCTGCTGAGAACCAAAGCGCCGCCCCCCATCGCCGCTCGTCCGGCCAGCATTCCGGCCTGCATCCAGCCGTTTAGTCGTCCGCGTTCTGCTGCACTGGTTACCGAAATACATAATGCGTCGATGGCCACATCTTGCGTGGCTGCTGCCGTCGCATGCACCAGCAGCAGCAAGCTAAGCCAGTGCATGTCACGCACGGGATCGGCCCAAATCAGGGGTGTCAGCGTCAGCCCCATGATCACTTGAGCGGCCAGAATCCAGTGCTTCATTGTCCACCGCGAGTTGCTTAGGACGTCGACCAGTGGAGCCCACGCAAACTTCAGCGTCCAAGGAATCACCAAGGCGGCCGTTAACGCGGTGATCTGTTCAATCGGTACGCCTGCCGACTTCAATCGCGTCGGTAACGCCAGCCACAAAAATCCAATCGGCGCTCCTTCACTGACATAAAGTGCAGCGAACAAGACCCGTCGACGCATTGGGGTGGCTAGAAAATCCATCGTCTGGGGTTTATTCGATTCCAAAGATCACTTCGAACGCTTTAGAATTCAGAATACCACACGCTGCACCAGATTTCTTTGCTCATAGAATTCCAGAAAACGTTGTGGGCCACCACACTCACCAAGCTGTCGATTTCGTCGGAATTTGTGACCGGCACGGTTACTGCTGGGCTGTGAAAAAGCTGGTGTCGACAGCGGTGTTTGGGGGATTTTGATTCCTTGTTTTCGCCCGGAGGGCGACATATCCCTTGCCGGTGGCGTGAGCCACCGGAACCAGAAAACCTAAGCGTTTGTTTTGATGGGAATTTCAATGATCAGTCCGGCTGTGCGATCGCGGGTGTGTTTTCGGTCGGGGACGTGACATTTTAGGCAGTGGTTGCTGAGTGTAATCGGAGCCGCTCGACGAAACACGCCGTTGTCGATTTGTTCGTGCGCGGGTTTGCCCGACTTCAGGGCTTTGACGGCCGCTTCTTCGAAATCGTTCTGAGCGACGTGGTCGGTGTTCATTGCTTGCCCTTCGACAACCAACCAGCGCAGAGTGATTCCCTGCCGTTGCTTGAGATCAGCGAAGACTTCCATCATGGCCGCCGCTGGAATGATCAGGCCTTCGTCTTCGCGATAGAAGCGGTCGTGCGTGACCTGCAAAGTGGTGTGCATGGCATCGTGTAGCAGTGTGGCTTGAGCTCGAGCGATTTCTGGCAGCACTGCAGGCGGCTTTGCGTCTGGCTTCGTCGCCACGTTTGGTACCGCTTTCAATGCGGCTTTCAATGCGGCAGTTGATTCGTCTGCCGTGGCCAATTGCTCGGTGTTTGGGGAAACGAAGAACAGCATGGCGACCGCAATTAATAAACGTTTCATTTCGGATCCTCAGAAGGAACGGCTAAGTTGAATTCGGCCCAGGCATTGGCCAGTTCGGGTTTTGTATCTCGCAGAATCTGGCAGATCGCTGCGCGGGTGTCTTTGTCTAAGTGGCGAAAACGGGGGGCTTGTTCTGACGAATTCAGCACCTGCCACAGTTGAACGTAGATCGCATTTCTCAGCGATTGTTGCAGTGAATCAAACGCCAAAGAATAGATCAGATAGCTGCAAGGATAGCGAAACAGGCGCGTCTGCAGGTCGAATTCTCGCAGTGATCGGCCTTCAGAATCATCGGGCCCGCGCCGACGAAATTGCCCCTTAAAGATGATCGATCCTTTGACTTCAGCAGTCAGCCGTGCTTCGTTCGCAAACAGCATGTAATCCACCACCGCCGTCGCTGCTTTCGCCACGATCACCTGTTGCTGGGCCTGAGCGGTCGGGTCAGTGCTTGGTGCGGAGTTAAAATCGTACTGCGTCTGACGTACAGTGAAGTCCGCCTTGGTGAAGGTGTTGTGCATTTGGGTTTGATGTTCCAGAACCAAGAGGGCAACGATGTCGCTGTAGGACGACAGCCAGCCGATGGTTTGGAATTTGTCTCGCAAATTTTGGCGATTGGAGTTGTGCTGTGTGTCGAGTTTTCCGCTGCGTAGAAAAGCGTTACCCATGTGCGTCATGTCGCCATGCAGCCCCGTGACATACCATCCACCCCAGCGTTCTGAAATCGGGCTGGTATGGTCCGTCACAAAGGACTTCTGTTTCGGATCGACAGTACCACCCAACGAAGCAAAGACACTGCGGACTGTATGCCCGGGGACTCCTTGAGTCATCGTTGTGGCGTGACAGCCCAAGCAGTCGTAGCCAGCACGTTGGAATTGTGCGTTTTGCCGGGACATTGTAACCGTGTAGAACGCTGCTCCGAGTTTCGGGTCGCTGGTGGACAGTTCCATGATGTCACTGCCGCGTACCCAGCCAACGTACACATCGTCGTTGAAGTAAATGGCGCGGGGGTTTCGCGGTGAGATATAACGAACCTGCAGGCTGGTTTTCGAAAACACCAAAGCCTGCGTGGATTCGTGAACGTCGAGTGATTTCAGGATCGACCGCAGATAGCCGGTGCTGCGATCGTATTCTAGATCGACGTCGCTGGCGGCGTACTGCGCCATTAAATCGGTGACCGGATTGTCGTCAGTGGTATCGGTGTAGCGAAACGGAGGTTCTTCGATATCGAACTGTGCGACTGCGGTCGCGGGCAGCAGCAAGGCCAGTCGCAGTGCAATCTGGAAGGGAGGGTCTGTGAACATAAAACTGCGTTTTTCGAGAACAGGCGGGGTGTTGATTTCGTCGGAATTTGTGAGCGGAACGGCACTAGCCGCCGGCTTTGCCAGCGTTTTCCAGTGCGTTGCCGGCGGCTAGCGCCGTGCCACTCACTAACTTTACGCCGCGAAATTCTAGGTCAATACCCAATCTTTAAGGGCTATTCCGCAACTACGGATTCTGCGTGAATGGGAACGCTGATGACGAGGGCCGCGAATCTTGGTTTTTTATGGGGCTGTCGGAAAAAACCATCGTGGCAACTGATGCAATTGCTGCCCAATGGGATCGCTCCGGCGCGACGATAGAATCCTCCCTCGACCTCTTCGATCTGTGATTTTCCGGTCGCGATTTCTTTCTTGGCCCGCTTTTCGAAATCCGTTTCGGCTTCATTGTTGACGCTCATGGGCCTAAAACTGACACCGATCCAGCGAGCTTCCATACCTGATTGTCGCCGCATTTCTGCGAACACATCTTCCATCGCGCGGGCTGGAATGATGGCGCGATCTGCATGAAAGTACCGATCATGAATGACCTCCAGTGTCGCAGCATACAAGTCGTGCATCAGTGCCGCTCGATCACGAGCCAATTCGACGGACACGCGTTGCTGCGGCGCTTGGTCGGCTGCGTCGGCTGAGTCGGTGATGGTCGGCTCAACAGCATTCGGCTGCGGATCTGACTGAGACGGAGGCTGTGCCGCAGCGACCGCCATCATGATTGAGGCACTGAGCGCTAGGCACAACGTCGTGCGAAAATAGACATTCATCATAGGTTTGCTTTCGAAGGCGTGGATCAAGTTCCCAGTTGCACGGTGGCTGTTTGACTTGCGAAATCACACAGCGGGACGATTGGACTGTCGGAACTCAGGATCTGCTGCATGGTGACATTTGCAAACGCCGCTTCGGTTGCGGCGTAGGCTTTGTCGAGTTCTTTGTGCAGGGGGCAGAGCTTGGTGTGTGATGGTAGCCCGAGTGGACAGTGGCGAATTCGCTGCAAGGGATCGACGGCATTCACGACATCCAAAATCGTAATTTCGGTGGCTGGACGAGCGAGTGAATATCCGCCACCGGGGCCGGGCCGCGAAACGACCAATTCGCCTTCCACCAGCCCTTTCAGAACTTTATTCAGGTAGCGCCGCGGCACTTTCGTTTGTTCCGCCAAAGCATCCGCAGGCTCTGAGGCATCCGGCGAGCCTGCAAGGCAGGCCACCGTGCGAAGTGCGTAATCTGCGGTTTTTGACAGCATAAATCTCTCCAATTTTTGTCTCAATTAAATCATACACCTTGACGTGTATGTTTGCAACCGATACTTTAGTATGTATTGACTGACTGTTTCCGAAGCGTCTCACGGGAGACCACAATGCAACGACTGATGATTCGAAACCTGACATTTGGCCTCACCGTACTGTTTTTGTGCTGTGCGATGCCCGTGATTTCACGGGCGGTTGATGAGTTTGACAAACCGCCCATCAATTATCGAGAGGCCACGCCGGACAACAGCGTGTCACGGTTGCAGCAGCAACTGGATGCGGGGCAGAAAACGTTCGAATTCGAAGCGGAGTTTGGATATCTGAAGTCGCTACTGGATGCGTTAGACGTGCCGATCGAATCGCAGATGCTGGTGTTCTCAAAAACCAGCCTGCAGCAGCGTAGGATTTCTCCGAAAACTCCGCGAGCCATCTATTTCAGCGACGATGTGTATGTGGGCTATTGCCAGTCCGGCGACGTCTTGGAACTATCCGCCGTCGACGCTCAACTGGGTGCTGTCTTCTACACGCTTGATCAGGAACAAACCGCCAAGCCTCAGCTAGAACGCCGCAACGACAACTGCATGGTGTGTCACAGTTCTTCGCGAACCGGCGGAGTTCCCGGTCACGTGATCCGATCATTGTATGTTGACGCGGGCGGGCAACCGATCTATTCTGCGGGCAGTCGCATGGTCGATCACACCACACCCATCAAAGACCGCTGGGGCGGTTGGTATGTCACAGGGCAGCATGGCGAACAAACTCACGTCGGAAATCTCATCGTGCGTTCCAAGCGTGTGACAGAACCCGTCGCCAACGAAGATGGGCAGAACGTGGTGGACCTGACAGACCACTTCAACGTCGATCGTTATGTGTCACCACACAGCGATATCGTGGCGTTGATGATGATGGAACATCAGGCGTTGGTTCATAACTGCATCACCAAGGCCAACTTCGCCACACGCCAAGCGTTCTATCACGAAAAAACGATGAACGAAGTATTGGGTTACGGCGAACATAATCGCTTAGACAGCACAACGCGGCGGATTGCCAATGCAGCCGAAGACTTGGTCGAAGCGTTGCTGCTGCAGGACGAAGCACCGATCATTGCTCCCATCAGCGGAACATCTGGCTACGCGAAAGTGTTTGCAGCAACCGGGCCGCGCGACAGCAAGGGCCGCAGTCTCCGCGACCTCGACTTCACTCAGCGAATGTTTAAATATCCGTGCAGCTACTTAATCTATTCCGAAGCCTTCGACGGCCTTCCCCAAGAAGCACGCGATCAAGTTTGGCAGCAGTTATGGGACGTTCTATCTGGCACAGACCAGTCCGAAGAGTTCGCTCACCTAACGGTCGAAGACCGACGGGCCATCACGGAAATTATCCGAGAAACCAAGGCGGGCCTGCCGGACTACTGGAAGGTGCCAGACGCAGCACGCGTGTCGTTGGTCACTCCGTAGTCCGATTGTCTTAGAGTTAAAAAAGGGCGGGAAGTGTTTTGTGTTTTTCAGGGCCAAGCTGGTGCCGAAGAGGAGATCTAACGGCGCACAACCAACCTCTCCGTCCGGTTAGCGTCAAATCCATTTTCGATGCAGAACGAATTGCGATCTATGCGGTGGCAGGGATGCTGCCGCCTAGATCAAGCGTTGATCTTTTCCGCTTTGTGTGCGGGGGGCGGCGGTTAAAGGTTGGCCGCTTTCCCTTGCGGAATCAATGACGTCATGGAATCCCGTCTGTCGCTCAGTTTAGCCCCAGGACGATTGGTTGTCACGCTCGAAGGTGGCCGATGTTTCGCCGATGTTTCGGGTTTCTTCGTTCCTCCGAATGTTTCCGCTCGTGAGCTCACGTTTGACAGCGTTCGTGGCTCGTTCCCAAGCTCTGGCTTGGGAACGCCGATCCGCAAAGCTCTGTTTTGCACGCGCTGGTTGTGGCGGCGGCGTGACGCTTGTTGGAGGCGTCTGACCTGCGGCGTATTGCGCCGACTCGAAGCGGGAGCTTCCGGGAGAGGCGTTCCCAAACTGGAGTTTGGGAACGAGGTGCTTTAGACGGAAGCCCGAGCGGGAAGCTTCTGCCACGTTGGCTGTCTGTGACCTACGGTAGCAGGAAGATCAGGCCCACGGTGCAGGCGGTTTGCCAAGCGGCGGCATCCTTGTCCAAAGGTGGCAAATACGCATCGCAGCCGAACGTATGGCAGGTCGGACAGTCGCCCAAAGAACGCACGCAGCTGAGTGGTGGTTGGGCGCCCAACATGTATGGCACCACGGGAACTCGACCAAAAAATCGAGCGACGGACACCAGTTCTGTAAAGCAACCGTGTCCCTGACCGCAACGTTCGAGATTCGGATCTTCGAAGTACAGCGGGTTAAAGAACATCGGATGCTGATTGAAGTGATTGCGGCGTGCGTATCGTACGGCGGGCAGTTCTTCGTAAGCTCCAAAACCCGCCAGAATTTGTCCTGCCTGATCGTCGGGTGTTTTTAGTGTGTCTCCGGTCAAGGTTTCCGACAGCATGGCCGACGACAGGGAAACGCTGGTCAGCGGACGACCGTATAACAGCAGGTCGATGTCTGACATTGCGGGCGATGTTTGGCTGGCTGCGGCGCTGTCTTTTGGGGTGGCACCTTCCGGGGTGACTGTTGCCGGTGTTTGTGGGGCGGGGATCGGCGTGGGTTCCGGTGGCGATGTTTCTGATTGCGAAATTGGCTGCACTTGCAGTGGCTGGGAGAACGTCGACACGGATTGCGGCAGCAAGGCTTCTGCGCCCAGCGGTGCCGCCAAGATTGTTCCGCGTCTCAAAGACAGCAGAGCTGGGATGTCGTTGGTTCTGCGAATGGCGGCTGGCGGAACAGGGACCGGAAACAGGCCCGTGTCGAGGGGGGCCATCGGCGGTTCCACTGGAGGTTCCAGCAGTGGTTCTATGGGCGGTGCGGGAGGCGGCAGTACCGATTCTGGCGGCTGAGTTTGTCGGCGTTCGGGCATGCGTCCCAGCCATCCTCGCGCGGCTGCGCCGGTGGCCAGTCGCACGGGAGCTCGATCGTGACTGGACGGCGGAGCCTGCACCGGAGCAACCGGCGGCAGGTGATCTTTGATGACGGTTCGGGGCGACTTTTTCTGCGTGCTGTGGTCGGCCGCTTCGTCTGCTTGGCTAAGATTGCAGGTCGTACTGAAGCACGCCACAGCAGCCAATGCGGTAAAGAATGAGCGTTTTTGTACAATAAGCAGATCGTTCATCAGACTCTCCGTAG
Organism: Fuerstiella sp.; assembly: GCA_041688835.1. Classification (GTDB taxonomy): domain Bacteria; phylum Planctomycetota; class Planctomycetia; order Planctomycetales; family Planctomycetaceae; genus Fuerstiella. The sequence continues at coordinate 25,813 of JBDNHJ010000356.1, read as the reverse complement.
TTTTGCAGCAGGCATCCTGCCTGACGGTGCTGGTCGCAAACTGGACTGTTATTTTCATCGGGTGCATGCGACCAGATTTGTTAGAACCAGTGCTTTCATCCTTCCAACTGTTACAGCAGGGCAATTCGCTGCATTTGTTTCGCGTCAAAGTGCTCGATAGATTGCCTCGCTTAACAGCTTGGTAGGTCTGATGTTCTGGGCTGAGTTTGCCGAAGAGACAAAAGATACACATGATTCCGCTGTGTCGGCCTGATGCAACGGAACGAAGAAAGGTGTCGCTCCAAGAATGATTCTGAAAAAATTCATCGATCGCATGCGGAAACGCATTCTTGATCGCCGTGCGCAACACACGCCACGGTCGACGGGAAAGCTGCGCGTGACCAGACTGGAAGACCGCAAGCTGCTGGATGCCGGGTTTGGAGTCGGCGTCGGTGGGATACTGACGCTGGATGGTTTTGAGTCGGGGGATAGCTTGACCGCCGATGGAGACTTAGCTGCGGGCAATGGCGTCTTTGAATTGACCAGTGGCATCTGGAACCCCAGCGGCGGCGGAGGCGGGTTTACGCTCAGCAACAGCGATCGGACTTTGACAGTTTCGCTGGGAGCCGGCGCGATTTCAGGATTGAATATCGACGGGACATCGGCATCCGCGGGTCAGTTGGCGAATGTGCGTTCTTCCATTGGGCTGACGGTTGGCAGTTTGAACATCGCGGATGTGGACGACGTCAACTTTTCGACCGGTGCCGATGATGTTGTCGATTCCGTGTCGGTGACGAATGTGTCCAGCCTGACATTGACCGATGCGAACGACATCAACATTGCGGCGTTAACCGCCAGCGGTGATGTGACGATTTCGTCGGTCTCAGGCAACATCACGGACATTGACGGCACCACGATCAATGTGGGCGGCCATGCGGAATTCACCGCGGACAATATTACGTTGGGCGACGATGCGGCCGGCACGACCAACTTTGGTTCGCTAACGTTTTCTGCGGTCGGCAGTGTCGACATCACAGAAGATTCGGCCACCGAACTGGCGGGCGACATTGATGCCGGAACGCTGACTCTGACAACCGCCGGAGCCTTAACCAGCGCTGATGCGACAACGATTGATGTGACCAACGGCGCGGACTTGGAAGCCGATAGTATTGTTCTGCAGAACAACACGGGCGGACGCACGGTGAACTTCGGCAGCGTCCAGTTTTCCGCTGCGGGTGACGTTGTGCTGCACGAAAACACGGGCATCCATGTTTCGGCCGACAGCGGTTCAGTGTCCGGGGACGTGACGCTGAATGCTGATGGCGACCTGTCGATGGCTGGCGGCGTGACGCTGTCTGGGGACCACATTAACCTCACGTCCAACGAAACCACAATGGACGTCGGCGATATCGGCAGCAACGCAAATCCGTTTACGGTCGACGGAAATACGTTGGTGACTTTCAGCAACGGCGATCAGGTGTTGGCTGTGGTGGGTGAAATCAATTCGTTTGACTTGGATAGTATCGACAACGTTGACGTTCCTGAAGGACTGGATGCCGCCGGAACGACGGGAGCGGTGACTTTGCAGTCGGGCACGCTGATTCTGGATGCTCCCCGCAACGTTGTTGGCGATCTGACCATCGCAGCGGGAGCGACTTTGACCGGAACCGGCAACGTCGGCGATGTCACGTTCGCCGACGGTGCTGTGCTGGATGTGGATCTTACGGGACCGATTGTCGACGCGGAATACGATCAACTGAACGTCAGCGGCAACGTCATGCTGGCTGGCACGTTGAACATCAAAGAAACATTCACGCCGGCTCACGGGACACAGTTTACAATCGTCAGCAACCCAGGCGGAACGACGTCTGGCACCTTTGACGGGCTGGCCGAAGGTGCGACGGTGGTTGGCGGCAGCGGCCATCGTTTTTCGATTCGCTACGTCGATAGCGATGGCGATGGTAACAGCAACGATGTTGTGCTGACAGCTTTGACGCCGGTGTATCGCTTGGCGACGACGGCCGCGATGTACACCCACGTCGAAAACACGGCGGGCGGCACGGCAACAATCACTGTCGAACGTACTGGTGATCTTTCCATCGCGTCCAGTGTGGTTGTCGCTGTCAACGCGGGTTCTGCCACAGCGGGAGATGACTTCGCGGGCGGGTTGCAGACAGTGGCCTTTGATGTTGGTGAAACATCGAAGACGTTCGACGTGGCTATCGTCAACGATCAAATTGTGGAAGCCGATGAAACCATTCAGATCGTGTTGGTCGCTCCCAAAACGGGTGCATTGTTGGGTGCGAACACTTCGGAAACGTTGACCATCGTCGACGAAGATTCGGCAACGTTGTCGATCGCCGACAATCTGACGATTAACGAAGGTGACGGCACGGCCACGTTCACGATCAACAGTTCGGCAGCATCACAAAAAGATCTGACGGTTGGTGTTTCTTTAAACCACGGAACGACGTCCGGCAGCGATGTGGTGCTATCGGCGGCAACCGCAACAATCAGCGGCGATGGAACTTCGACCAGCACCACGGTGACGGTTTTACTCACCGACGATCAGCGATTGGAAGGCAACGAAGCCTTTAGCCTCACCATCAGCAATCCGTTGTTCGACGGTGCGGCAGATAGCGCGCGAGTCACATCGGGCGACGCAACGGCTGATGGTTTGATTGCGGATAACGAAACAGCCACGTTGACGTTTTCGGCCGCCAGCAGCGATGTCGACGAAGACACCACCACGCATAATATTCAGTCCACTCTTTCGCTGTCGACAACGGGCACCGGAACGGCGGGGCTTGATCGATCGATCAGCTTTGATGTGGCGGTGACTGCCGCAACTGCGACGGACGTGGGCGCCAATGCAGACTATTCGTACGCGACAAAGACTGTCACGTTTGCGGCTGGCAGGGACGGCGATGTGTTTGAAGACGACGCCACGATCACGATTCACGAAGATGCGTTGGATGATGATTCCGAAACGATTCAGCTGAGTTTGACCGCGATTTCGGACGGTTCCGGCGGCCAGCTGTCAACCGGCACCACTCAGCACACAGTGACGATCAACGACGACGATGCCGGGACGTCCGGGACGATTGATCTGACAGCCGGGGCGGGCGATGTGCTGGTGCTGGCCAATGGGGCGAACTTGGAAATTTACGTCGGCGGGACACTGTTTGCGACGCGGGCGGTGGCTGGTTTTGAAGCACTGGTGATCAATGGCACGGCCAGCGACGAAATGGTGATGATTGATGCGTCTTCCGGAACCTTCAACACGGCCATCGAATTCAACGGCGGCGATGGTGCAGACACGCTGCGGGTGATCAATCCGACCACCGGTGTGTATCGTCCGACCGGCGGGATCACGTTTCATGGCAACGCGGGCAACGACACGCTGGAACTGTTCGGCGGAGCCGCGAATTCCGTGGAACATCGCTTTGTGAACAACAGCGACGGCAGCGTGCTGTACGACGGTGCCACAACCGTGACATACACCGGGTTGGCTCCCGTGATCGACACCATCACGGCGACCACGCGCGCCTTCAGTTTTACGGGTGGAGCCGAATCGATCGTGCTCAGCGACGACGGCACGGCTGGCGACAATATGTCGCTGATCGATTCTACGCTGGGCGAAAGCGTGACGTTTCTGACCGCGACGACATCCGTCACGATCAATACGGAATCCGCCGGTGGCAGCGGTGCGGATCTTGTCAGCGTGCAGGGCGTGGATGCTGCGTGGGCGGCGGACCTGATCATCAACGGCGGTAATGACGACACGGTGACCTTCGAAACCACGAGCACTACCATCAGCAGCGGCGATCTGTCCGTCACAGCGAACAACATCAACGTGAATGCAGCGCTGGTGGTCAGCGACGGCAGTCTAACGATTGACGCAAATTCTGCGTTTGCAACGACCGCTGCTATTACGGGCAATGGCGGCACAACCAGTCTGACCGCTGGAACAACGGCGGTCGTGAATAATACGATCGACGGCACCAATGACTTAACTCTGAACGTAACGGGCAGCACAACATTCAATGCGGCTGTCGGAGCGACAACAGCCGTGGGAGACGGCACCGGGGCAGCGTTGACAATCAACAGCGCCGGAGCCACTGTGTTCGAATCGACCGTGCGAACGGCGAACGGCATTGTGCAGAACGATGCTGCGGGAACGGTTACGTTTCAGCAGGATGTCACGGTCACGGGTGGTGGCGAGGCCACGGCGTTCGACGGCAGTGTGATTCTGGCTGGCCTGACGTTTTCATCTGCCGGTGACATCACGTTCGGCAACGCCAACGCAGATACGGTGTCGACGTCTTCCGCACCTGTTGTGGTCAGCACGACCAACAACGGTCGCGTGACATTCAACGCGGCAACATCGCTGGGCAGCGACTTGACGATCAATTCTGGCACGGGAGATGTCGCGTTCAACGGCACGATCGATGGTGGTTTTCGCCTAACAGTCGATGGTGGCAGCGGAAACGTGCGGTTTGCGGGTGCGGTCGGTGGGGCAAACCGGCTGACGGGACTGGTGGTTGATGGGGCGAACGTTGACTTCGACGGCACGGTGAATGTCGACAGTGCCGGCCTTGATGTCGACGCCAGCGGATTGGTCTCCTTTGACGCTGGCGTGTCGACGACTAACGGCGGAACAGTGACACTGTCGAACGGCGAAATCATGACGCTGGCAGCAGCGGCGGACTTCACGCTTGACGGCGCGTTCATTCAGGACGGACTCGGCGGCGTATCGACAGCGGCCGACATCATTACCACTGGAGACACGGTCAGCTTTGCAGCGGCAGTCACGCAAACGGGAGCGGTTTTGCTGGACAACACAAACTCCGGCAGCCATCCAGCCGGAGCTGACCTGACACTCAACAGCGTGACGGGCAACGCAAACAATCTGACGTTGAACGCGGGCAGCGGGGGCGCGATTTCGTCCGGGCAAATCGCGGGCGTTGATGCGTTGCGTATTTCGGATTCGGCAACGGCCAACTTTTTCGACACCGTTTCCGCGACCACCGTCGCGATTGCTGACACGTCAACAGCAGTCACATTTGATGGTGCCGTGACGGCAACCAATTTGACAGCGGCAGCCGCAGCTTATGGTGTGACATTTAACGCAGGCGGGACGATTGCGAACGCAGTGACTTTCAATAACGTCGGTGGAGTCACATTCGGAAACGACATCAGCGACGTGATCAACTTTGCGGGGGGAATCACCAGCACGGCGTCAACAACCACAATTCAGGGCACGTTGAATACAACAGCCGCCGATGTCACACTCGCCGACACAACGCTGGCTGCCGCCACCACGATCAACACTGGCGCAGCGGGCGGAACAATCACGGCCGGTCAGGTCAGCGGCAGCGGTATTGCTTTGACGCTGAGCGCGGGCGCGGGAGACGTTTCGCTGACGAATGCCGCCAACGTGATCGGCGATTTGATTGTCAACGCGGCCGTAGTCACGATCACCGAAGCGGACCAGATCACTCAATCCGCCGCATGGACGACCACCGGCGCTACGACTCTGAATGCCGGCGGCAACAACATCATTCTGTCAGATGCGGCCAACGAATTCGGCACGCTGAATCTCACAGCCGCCAACGCCACGATCAACGAAAACACGGACCTGGCCGTGGGAGTCGCCGTGGTCGCCGCCAACATCACCTTGACGTCTGCGGGGTCGATTAACGATGCCTCAACGGACAGCGTGACCGATATTACTGCGATGACCGTAGACCTGAACGCGGCCACGGGAATTGGCGACGTGGCAGCACTGGAAATTGCGAGTGGCAACATTTCTGCCGACACGACCAGCGGCAACATCGATATCGACAACGTGCTGGGGTCAACGGCCACCGTCGGCAGTTTGACGACCGGCGTTGGCGCAATCGCGTTTGATCAGTCCGGTGGTGCAAGTGTCAACTTCGGCAGCGTTGCGACATCAGATGGAAGCATCAATCTGCAAAACACGGGCGGTGATCTAAATGTTGATGGGGCTGTCGCAGCAGGAGGCAGCGGAAACGTCAGCCTGACAACGGCGACCGCTGGGGATGTTATTCTGACCGGAACTGTGACCGCGATGGACAACGCCGTCACGATGAACAGTGCGGACCAAATTATTGGAGACACCACCAACATGGCGGCCGATATCGTCGCGGATCGAGTGAATCTGAATGCAGTGAACGGCATCGGCGACGGCGCGGGTGGCGCGATCGAAACGACGATCAACATTCTGGCCGTGAATAATACGGCGCGCGGTGACGTCAACATCAGCAACACTCAGGCGTTAAATCTGAACGACGTTTCGAACACCGCAGGCAGCGTCGAAATCTGTGTTGCCGCAGGACACCTGACGCTGACCGGCTTGCTGAACGCTGGAACCAATACCGTTCGTTTGCAGGCAGACGCCGGCAGCGTGCTGGAATCTGGTGCCGGTCGCATTACCGCCGGCCAGTTGGGTGTTCGAGCCCTATCGAACGTGACTTTGGCGGCGAATACGAACAACGTCGACACCTTCGCAGCCATCGCGACCACTGGAAGTGTGACCTTCAACGAAGCCGATGGCTTTATTGTTGGTACAGTATCCGCTGGCGATTGCGTTGCCGAAGTTGTGGGAATCACGACGCCTGGCAGTGGTGATATCACTGTGCGAGCGTTGTTGGGAACGATACAAATCGACAACGCAATCGCAGCCAGCCACGGCAACATTGATCTGACCGCGAATGTCGTGAACCAGAACGACGACATCACCACACCCGGAACGGGAACCATCGCCGTGACGGCCGACACTGGCAGCATCACCATGTTGGATGGCAGCCAGTCGACCACCGATTCGGGGGCGATTGTCTATCACGCGGCGGCCGATGTCTTGCTCAGCCAACTGAGCAGCGCCGCGGGTGCGGTACACGTGACGGCGACAGGCGGCAGCATTCTGGACAACAGCATCGCGGAAGGTGGCGGCAGCGAAAACATCTTGGCAACCACGGCCACGCTGATCGCCGCTGCTGACATTGGCGGCACCGAAGACTTGGATATCGCTGTCAACACATTAAACGCCAACAGCACGGTGTCTGGCAGTGTTCGCATAGCGGAAACGGACGCCGTAACGCTGGACAGTGTCACCACAGCAAATGGCGACATCAATATCGAAGCCGCCACAGACGTGACGGCAACCAGCGTGACCGCCACCACCGGTTCTGTGGAAATCAATGCGATCGCTGGCGACGTTAACATCGACATCATTACAGCCAATGGCCCCACGGTCTCTGGCATCGCGGTGGATATTTCTGCGGGCCGCAACATCGTGGACTCAAACGGCGGGGCTTTGAACATTCAAGCGGCGAACGGGGTCACTCGTTTAGAAGCGGGCAGCGACATCGGCGTGCCATCGACCAACGTCTTCAAACCTACGTTGTCTGACCCGCTGGAAATCCGCAGTGCCGAAGTCGAAATCGTGGCGGCTGGGAATGTTGCTGTTCACGAAACCGGCAGCGGTGTCGTCACCATCTTGACGGCGGACAGCGCGTTTTTGTCCAGTGCTGGCGACCTTAATCTTTCGGGCGCGAGTGTCACAACCAACACCCTATCGCTGGAAGTCACAGGGCTGCTGACATTGCCACCCGCCGCAACGCCGCTGACAGTCACTAACGATTTGCGGATCGACGCGGGCGACGTGGCCGCCGCAGGGACCGGCGTGATTGAACTTATCGCCGATCGATTGCTGTTTAAGTCTGGCCAGTCAGAAGAAATCACCGTCACCGTCAATGCGTTCGACGGCCAAACCACGGGCGACCTGACCGTCAACAGCGTCGGCAACATGGTGCTGACGGATCTCGACTGTGACCGGACGGCCATCAATGTCGGCAGCAACATTGCCGTCCTGAATTCCACCACTACAGCTCAGATTTCACAGGTTCTGCCCAGTGATCTGTCTCAGAATTCGCGCATCCTAGCCGGCAGTCTGGTTCTGAACGGCCAAGGCACGTTCGACCTGACCAATGCCGATAACGACACCGGCATTCTGGCTGGCAACACCACCGGCGACATCACTTACACGGATTTGAACGACATCACGGTCGACACGGTCAACATCGTGACCAACACGTCAAGTACAGTCAACGGGCTGACCAGCGGCGGCGATATTCAAGTAGACGTCGGCACAACTCTGACGATCAATCAGCAACTGTCCGCAGCCGTTGGCGATATTCGCCTCCAAAGTTTCGGCAACATGACGCAGTCTGAATCCGGTATCATCATGGCCGACAGACTGGGAATTCATCAGCGCGCGACCGCTGGAGTGATTCAGCTGGCCGCCCAGAATGATGTAAATATCTTTGCCGCGAACAACGCCGCCGCTGGTGGTGCAATCACCTTCGCCGATCGTGATGAAGTGACAATTGGCGAATTGCCCCGATCCGAGGTTTCTGATTCGACGTTCGAAATTGTCACCGGCCTGCAAACCAACAACGGCAACATCACCGTCGATACCGGTCTTCCAGCCGCTGGCACTAATTCCATTCTGTTGGCTCAAGAAATCAACGCGGGCACTGCTGCTGTCCGACTGATCGCCGATGGTGATATTTCGCAGACAACCGAAGGAACAATCATCGCCAACGAACTGGGCATTCGTCAGCAAGCCAACTCGGGCAACATCGTGCTAGACGATGCCAACGCAGTGCAGAAACTGGCGACCTTCAACGCCGCCAATGGCGGACTGACCGCGTTCAAAAACACGCAGTCGCTGCTAGTGGGATCAGTCGCAGCACTGGACGTCGCAGCGGCACCAACGTCGAACGCGGTTCGCTTTGCTGACACCAACGGCATTGTTTCGACCAACGGCGATACGCTGCTGGACATTGATGGTGTACTCACGCTAAATCAGCAACTCAACGTGGGCACGGCAGATGCCCGCCTTCGGACGGATGGCAGTGTCACACAATCGGCAGACGGACGGATCATCGCCAACGAACTGGGCATTCGTCAGCAAGCCAACTCGGGCAATATTCAGCTTGGCACAGCAGCAAACGACATCGACATCATCGCGGCCGAAAACGCGGCCGTCGGCGGCGACATCGTGTTCTTCGACGCCGACAGTCTGACGGTGTCAGAAGTTGCCGTTCAGACGTTGGGCAATCTGACGTTCAACACAACGACCGGTGTGGATACCAACGCGGGTGATATCAACGTCACGTCTGAAGGCGATCTGGTCGTTGAACGAAACATCAATGCGGCTCACGAAACGCTGACCACCAGCATCGACGAATCGATCACATTGATTAGTCGCAACGGGAACTTCACCTTGGCCGACAACACGGTCATCACCAGTGATGAAAACCCGACCGTCGGCATCTTCGACGACGTCACGTTAGACTCTGTCACGATCATCGCGGGATCGTCTGGCAGCAACGGCACCGTCAACCTTGGCAACAATATCGAAGTTCGCACAGACGGCGGCGTGGCCAAACAGGTGGCTCCGCGTCCGACTGCGTTTGCCACGGCTGGCACTGTCAACGATGCCGCCTTTGTCTCGCTAGCGGACGCCGAAAACTCACGCAGCAACCTCACATTCATCCCGGCCGGTTTTCTGGGTGTGCTCGATCTGGTGATTGGCGTGGCGGGTGAAGAAAATCTGGAAATCGTGATTGACTGGGGCGCGATTTCGCAGACGAATCTGACCGAATTCGGCCCGGCCGGAAACGCGGCTGCATCGACGGGGACGCCCGGTGCCTTGGAATTCAGTGTCGCTGATGGCGACAAAGCAGTCTTCTATATCGATGAAGGCGGTCAGCAGTATTTGATCCCGCATATCTACGCTGTGGGCGATTTGAACACAACGCCGAACGATCGCAACGGCCGCGAACTGAACCCGAATATCTTTGGTGTGAGGTTTAGCGTCGCTCAACATGCGTCGATCAATATCTGGGGCAGCGACGCCATCGATCCGACCACCGGCACGGCCGATACAGCGCCCGCTGATTTTTCTGGCACGTCGCCCACGTTGACGGACGCGACCGGAACGCCGATCAATCCGGCGGCGACATCGCTGGCGCTGCTGAGTTCTACGGATACCAATAATCTGAATCGCTTTCGGCAGCAAGCGGCTGAGTTACCGCTATTGAACGACTTTGTCACCACCACTGGTCGGCCGGTCGGGCTGGCAGAATGGGAATTTATCGCGGGCCCATCACCGGGACTGGTTCTGATCCAACCCACGGCACGACCGACGCTCGAAATCCCCAGAATCGAAGCTCCGTTCTATTCACCAGTGGTCTCGGAAGTCATCAACACGCTGAACTTTTCCGCTGGAGCGTCTTCCGATGCCGCGATTGGTACTGAGGTGTATCTACAGGTTCGGCGGTACTTCGAACTGGACGCGGAAGCGGAAGTTGTGATTCCGCGGATTACAGACAGCGAATTTATTTCGAATCGGGAGAGCTTCGAGACCTTCGTCGAAGAAAATCCAGAACTGCAGGACGGTGCGGGCTACGAAGTTTGGCTGATCACAGAAACCGGTGGACAGCGTGTCGAACGGCCAATTTTGAAATTCGAAATCACGGGCGGTCGCCCCGGACCAGCCACCGAAGTTCTGCCGGAAACATTCGAACCGTATGAACTCCAGGAATTGGAATTCGAGCAGCCAGCCGAAGACGACCACGGTTCTGTGGAACCCAATCCCGATGAGAACACAACATCGGCCGTGAATTCGGTCGACGACAAACAACTGGCTGAGGAAGCCCCAGCCAATACTCAACCGCCCAAATCCAGCGGCGTTGCGGCAGCGATGCTGCTGCCAACGATGGCATTTTCCCGAGCCGCACGCTGGACGCGACAGCAGACAGAACGGCAACCCCAGCTGCAACCCCAAGTGCAAAACCAACTGCAAAACGAAGGACTCAGCCGCACAGCCAGAACGCTCAGGCGATTGCGTGAGGCACCGTCGGAATGTAACTCGATGGTGCCCACCGCGAAGCGTCGTGGAGCACCACCGTGCGACGAATAGAAGCGACAACCTCACAGCACAAGAAGCCTCCGGTTCTTAACAGACGATTTCAGCTTTCAGCCACACGACTGCTGAACGACAACGGTGATTGATATGGCAAAGACTCCCAGTCGAAATAACAACCCAGACAACAACGAAAATAGCGACGATGTCCAGCCATCGCTTGGCGGAGACATGAGTTTTGCCGGCGGCCCGCAAGCCACTCCACCAAACGCTGCGCGCGAAGACGAGCAGACAACGGAGGCAGCGTCGGCATGGACACCCACGCCAAAGAAACCAGATGAACCTCAGGAAGTGGATGCGAGCGAAGACCTGAACGACGTCGTCGACAAGACTTGGGTTCCGGACGCTGGCGATAATGCGGCGGACGAAGCAGACGATCACAAGCCTGACCCCAGTGTGGATGACACTTGGGTACCGGAAGGCGTGGCACCACCGGCGAACAAAGCATCCGCCGAACTTGGCGATCCCAACAAAACGTGGATGCCTTCTAGCACGCCGACTCAAGCTGGCATCGATCAACCGACAGAGGAAGCTGACGACCCCAACAAAACGTGGGTGCCTTCTAGCACGCCGACTCAAGCTGGCATCGATCAACCGACAGAGGAACCTGACGATCCCAACAAAACGTGGGTGCCTTCTAGCACGCCGACTCAAGCTGGCATCGATCAACCGACAGACGAACCTAGCGATCCCAACAAAACGTGGATGCCTTCTAGCACGCCGACTCAAGCTGGCATCGATCAACCGACAGAGGAACCTGACGATCCCAACAAAACTTTCGTAGCAGCCAACGCCCCGACGCATCACGACTTCAGTTTTGACAACAGTGGCAAACCGATCTCCGACGCGGCTATGAAGACGGTCGTGTTGGATGGTCCCGAATCGACTGACGACACCTTGCCCGGGCATTCCGCCGCCGACGTTGATCGGACGCAGGTGTTTTCCAAAACCATGGCGCTGCGCGGCATGTCTGCGGAAGAATACGCGGAATGGCAGGCAGATCTGGCCGACAAGGACATGTCCGCGACGGTTGTGACGCACCCCACGCGGCAACCGGACGTCGATTCGACGACTCCCGGCACGCATGCTGGCAGCGGCATCGGCACCGGCGGTGGTACTCAGATTTGGGCGGCTCAAACGGCGGGCGGATTGGACGCCAATCTTACCATTCGTAGTCGGCCGGTCGCGGGCGACAAACAGTTCGAAAGCCAGATCAGCGGCGATCAGCCGGACTACCAGATCATCGAAAAGCTGGCCGAAGGTGGCATGGGGGCCGTCTATATTGCCAAGCAAACGTCGTTGAATCGTGAACTGGCGATCAAAACTCTAAAGCCGCTTCGAGAGCAAGAAAAACAGACCTACACCAACCAAGGCCGTATCTCGCAGGTCATGAAACAGCGGCGGGAGATGTTTTTATCGGAAGCGTTGGTCACAGCGAATCTTGTGCATCCTCACATCATTCCCATTCACGACCTGTGCCAGACCGTTGATGGTTCTCCGTTCTACTCAATGAAGCGCGTGATCGGAACTCCGTGGAACGAACTCATCACGGCGATGAATCAGGAGAACAACCTCGAAGTTCTGGACAAAGTCTGCGACGCCGTCGCGTATGCTCATCATAACGGCGTCGTGAACCGCGACCTCAAGCCCGAAAATATCATGCTCGGGGAATTCGGCGAAGTGCTGGTGCTGGACTGGGGACTGGCGATCCCGGCCACAAAAAACGGCAAAACCGAGTTCGCATCCGCTTCCGCATCGTTCGGCGCAGGCACGCCCGCTTACATGTCGCCGGAACTGTGGACCGGCCCGCCCGAAGCCATCGGCACTTGGAGCGACGTGTATCTGATGGGGGCGATTCTGTTTGAAATCGTCACCGGAAAACCGCCGCACAAATTCCCTGAACCCGATTCGAAAGCCGGCAACAGCGGACTGTGGAAAATCATCGACAGCGTCGTCCGCAAGAACGAAATTCGCGAAACCGACTGCACGGGCGAACTGATCAGCATCGCTAGAAAAGCGATGCACACCGACTGCAAAAAACGACACCAAAGCGTGCTGGAATTTCAGACCGCCATTAAGTGTTTCCAAAAGCACGAAGAAAGTCGCCGACTGGCAGATCGCGCCGCAGAAACGCTGGGCATCGCCGCGCCTTTTGACTCTGCGAAATCAGACAACGCAGCCGCAGTCCGCCAAAAACAACCGGATCGTCGACAGGGATATCAGAACTTCCAAACAGCGGCGGCACTGTACGAAGAATCGTGGAATGCGTGGCCAGAAAACAGCGAAGCTCGAGACGGCCTGCGTCAAACTCGCCTCGGCTACGCCGAACTGGCTCATGCAAAAGGCGACTTCGACCTTGGTCTTCAGGTCGCCCGCCAAGAAGACGGCCCCGAATTCGCGCAGCTCAGAAAAAAACTCACCCGCGCCCGCAAACTCCGCTATGGTCTCAAGTACGCGACGCTGGCAGCCGTCGGAATCATTATTACCGTGGGTGCCATTTCGTTTGTGCAGGCGATTCAGATTGCCAAGCAAAAAGACGAAATCATCGCGCTGTATGGTGACAAAGAACAACTGGAAACCGATCTCAAAGTCGGCCAGAAAAAAGTGGACGAAGCCGACAGCAAAGTCGCCGCTGCAGAAGACAAAGTGGCTGCGGCCGACGAACTCCTGATCGCCGCGACTTCCAAAGTGGCGGCTGCCGAAACCGATCTGGCCGATGCCAACGCCGAAGTATTGCTGGTGAAGGCCGAAGTGAAACGGGCCAAGGCGGACGTGGCCGTCGCGCAAATGGACGCCGTCGCTGCAGAATCCAAAGCTGCGATCGCGGCCAAAGAAGCGATGGAAGCTGATGCCAAAGCGGTCATTGCATCTGCAGCGGCGGTCAAGGCACAGACAGACGCCGCCAATGCCAAACTGGAAATCGTCAAAGTCGAAACACAGATCGCGGCGGCGAAGGTCGAAGTCGCAAAACTAGATGTGGCGCGTGTGCGAGCCGGAGTCGACCTGCGAAACGCCGACATCGCCAACCTCATCCGCAACTCAGACTACGCCGCCGCATTGCGACAGGTGGAAAGCATGCTGACCGCGCTGGACAACGATCCGGAGCTCAGCAAACTTCCAGAAAACGAACGTGAACGCAGAACGCAAGAACTCACGGCGCGACAGCGTCAGTTGCTTAAACGCACACGCGCCACCGATGCTCCCGTGCAGGCTCAAACCATCAGCCCGTCCGGAAATACTGTGGTGTGGGGCGATACGGCGGGCAATCTGACTGTCTGGGAAATGGCGGCCGAAGACAGTGAATTTCCAGCGGAACCGGTCGCTTCATTGCCGTTGAAGACCAGGGTGTCAACCGTTCGCATCAGCCAAGACGAACGGTTGATCGTGGCGGCCGAAAAGAATGTGCTGCATCTGTGGACTCCAGCAGAAAACCAACATCACACCATCGATGGTCATGCCGCCGATATCACAACCGTCGAACTCGCGGAAGATTTTTTGTTGGCGGCGGATGTCAGTGGAGCGATTCGTTGCTGGGACTTGAAGACGCGCCAAGAACGCTGGTCAATTCGCAGCAGCGCCGGAATTCGTGACCTCGCTATTTTGCCAGACAGCAATATGTTTCTGTACGCGGGATCACGCGGTGACGAATCCGCCGATGTTTTGGCCTATGCGTTGCCGCCGAGTGCGACGCCAAATGCGCGGCCCGAACGACTGGGGCAACTGCGACTGCCTCGCGATCGCAACGTGCCTCCGCAACGCATTGCTGTGTCGCCGGACGAACGACTGTTGTTGATTAGCAACAGCCGCAATGGCGATCTGCTGGTTCTGCCGCGTCGCTCGGCGGCTGAGTTTTCCGGTCGCGATCAGTTTCCGTTTGTTCACGCGGCCGACTTGGATGCTGGCGATGCTCAGGCGTGGGTTCCAGCACACCATCAACGACCGATCAACGACATCACGTTTTCTGAAGATGGGCGGCGTGTTGTGACAGCTTCAGACGATCGTTCGTTGGTCGTGTGGGAAGTTGTGGCCGGCGATCAGTTGCAGTTTTTGGAACGCTTGGAAGGACATGGCGCGCGAGTCAACGCGGCTGGTTTTCTGGACGCGACGGGCAACAAAGTGCTATCGGCCAGTGCGGATCGGTTCTGCCGTTTTTGGGACGTGGACAACTACGAACAAAACCGGCAGGTGATTGAAGCGGAGTTCAATCTATCAGCGAACTTCAACATTGATCGTGCGGCAGACAAGCCAAAATATCTGCTAACTGGACACACCACATCAGCGCAGCAGCAGCCGACTGTTGCTGCCGACTACACCATTATCAACGCCGATCGCGAACTGCAGCGGGGTGCAGTGCGGTCGGTGGTGCTGAGTTCTGACGGTCGGCGAATCGTGACGGGGGCGGCGGATGGCACGGCTGTGATTTGGGACACGTCCTCTGGCGAACCGGTGACAGGAATTTCCACGCGCGCGAACTATCAACCGGAAACTGGATCATTCGACGAAGGGCACGACTTCAACGTCGCCCGACTCAGATTTCTTCCTCCCGATGGCAACATCCTGCTAACCACGGGGTTCGACGGAAATCTGTGTCTGTGGAACGCCGATCTCAGCAAATCCGGCGCGGGAACTCAGGAACTGCGAATTCCCGGACTGGGCCTTGTCAACGCCGTGGCTGCGTCGGACGACGGAACGCTGATCGCCACGTCCGTCGCCAGCAGCGATTCACAAAACAGCGGAGCCGCCACGGTTTGGAAGACCGCCGATCTGTTAAGCGATGCCGCACAAACACCGGTCGCAACTTTAGCAGGCTTCCACAGCGCAGAAGTGTCGGCGATATCGATCAGTCCCGACGGCAGCAAAGTGGCAACGGGAGCTCGGGACGGTCGCGTGGCAATGTGGTCGGTGGAAACCGGGCAGTTGATTGTCGGCAGTCGGATTCACGTCAAGAACACCATTGTCAGTCATCTGGAATGGTTGAACAATGACCAACTGTTGTCCGCCGGGTTCGATGGACGGATTTTAGTAACAGCAGCTGGAGCGTCATCGTTGAGCGTTGTCAGCCAGATGAAGCATGACAAAATTCCGATCGAACGTATGGCCTTTGACAAAGAACGGACGCGATTTTTGACCGTCAGTGTTCGCACGGATCGAAGAACAAAGAATACGGATTTCGAAATGGAACTGTGGACGGTCGGCCAGACAGAACCAACCCGTCGTGTGCGCGCCGCTACGGTGAAGGGGCGTGCCCCCGCCAGAGTCGCGGCCGTGCATTGGTCGCCGACGGGCGATCGCGTGGCTGCGGCGGTTGATGGTAACCTGCAGGTGTTCGACAGCACGTCATGGCAAGTGAAAACCGTGTTGGAAGCTCCTGGTCTGGGCGTTTCTGATGCGGTTTTCGCACCGCGAACAAAGGCGGGCGGTGCCGACGTCATCGCGACCTTCGACGGAACGGCCGCCCATTTATGGAATCTCGACAACCGTTCGCACATGGCCGACTTCCGCCCGCTGTTTGCCGTGCAGGCGACAGCCTTGTCCGAACACACGGCTCATCCGTTGTTGCTGACCGGCGATCGAGCGATCCGAGTGTTCGACGCTGACAGTTCCAGTTCGGATTTTGGTCAAAACCTGTCGAAGATCAGTGATCCTCATCGAGGCATCATTACCAGCTTGCAGTTTTCGCCAACCGCAGACCCGCAAACATTCCTCAGCGGTGGAGCCGACGGTTCTGCGGCACTGTGGACATGGAATGCTGGCGTCAAAGAAGCGACATTAACGGCGTGGCTGGCCGAAGGCGGCGCGGCGATCGCAGCGACTGCGTGGTCTCCGGATGGAGGGTTGATCCTGCTGGTTCGGACGGATGGCCGTGTCCGCGTGATGCAAGCCACAGATCCACAACAGGCTGTGGTCGAATTTGTCGTCGACGATGGTTCTGGTGTGAGGCTTTCGACCGCTGCGTTTTCGCCCGACGGAAAATTCTTCGCCGTGGCCGGACAAATTGTGCTCAGTGGAGAAAGTCGCGGCTGGGTTTATCAACTGCAGACCGATCAGAAACCCGATCTGCATTGCACCATCATGGGCCACGAAGCGGGCGGCATTCGTGGCATATCCTTCCTGCCCGAATCTCCCTATCTGGCGACCGGCGGCGCGGACGGTGCTGGACTGATCTGGAACTGGCAGCCCGAACGATCGGCAGAAGGCCCCGTTCAGGCGTATGAAGCCTATCAACTGCTGGTCGACGGACACCCGAACGCTCACGCCGCCCCCATCAATTCACTCACGGTATCCGCCCACGGTTCCATCGCCACAGCCAGTGATGATGGCACGGCCATCGTGTGGCGCAATCCGTTTGTAAAGAGGTAACTCAGTCACAGCCTATCTTTTCGCAATCTGTTGGCTCCATGCATCCACTACAACATCGCTTCGAGATTTCGCTTCCGGACGGTTGGGAACAACAACTGCCGGACACGCCGTTGTGCAATGACGTCGACAAGATGCGATTTGTCATTAACCTCGCACACTGGAACATTCAACAGCAAACGGGCGGTCCGTTTGCATCGGCGGTCTTCTGCCGCGACACCAACGCGCTGATATCGATGGGCGTGAATCGCGTGGTCCCCGAAAACTGCAGCTTGGCTCACGCAGAAGCCGTCGCCATCGCGCTGGCTCAACAGCAACTGCAAACTCATGATTTGTCTTCGAGTGGTGCGAGTCGTTCCAGTCGCTTCGAACTCTTCGCTTCCGGCCAGCCTTGCGTGCAGTGCTTCGGAATGGTGTGGTGGTCTGGGCTGACGCGGCTGGTGATCGGTGCCAGATCAGCTGACATCGAAGAATTGACTCCCTTTCGAGAAGGCCCGCTTCCGCAAGACTGGCAACGACTGCTGAACAACCGCACCGGTCAACCGGCCGTCGAAGTTGTCACCGACATCGAACGCGCCGCCGCCCGCGACGTGCTGGCCAGCTACACGGCTCAAGGCGGCCAAAACTACGGGCCAACGAAGTAGTTGTCCCGAAATCACGTCCGTTTGTCGCGGCCGTTTGTCGCGGCCCATGGAAGTGCCAACTTGTTGTGGGACACGTCGCTAAGTCGACGGATCGGACGCGCGAAGATTTCTTTGCCCTGAGCGTTTTCTCGGTCGCAGTGGTTTTTCTCGCAGGTTTTATTGCGATGCCGTGCGACTTGCGCCGTCGAGGCCGGTCTGATTGAGTATCATGTGTGCTGGCTGAGTTCGTTGCCGTTTTGCTGATGGCTGCGATTCGGCTTTGATTCGACTGGTGAGAGTTTTTTTTGATGCCGAATTCCATTCAACGTATTCTGATGATCACGCACGAACTATCGTTTCGTGGATCGTCGATTCTTGCGCTGCGGTTGGCTCAAGGGATGGAAGAACGGGGCATTGAAACCGTTGTGTTGTGTACCAAGCAAAAATCCCTCGACGCCGACCTCACCCGCAACGTGCGGATCGTGACCATGCCGGGATATTCGATGCCGATTTGGGGACGAATCGTCGGTCGCACGGTGCTGCAAAATCTGGTTCAGCAACCGCCGGATGTGATTCATGTGCAGGGGCCCGGCATGCTGCAGCAGGCCATAATCTTGGGCAAAACGATGGCCTGCCCGGTCGTTGTCAGTGTCACCGATCAAAGCGAAGCCGCTCGCCTGTTGCTAACATCAGACTGTGATCCGGTCAGAGCCATTGCCTGCGTTAGCGAAAGCGTGAAAGCCGCTTTACCCTCGCGATTGCATCAGATCGAACAGCGCGTCATCCTGCCTGGCGTACCACTGGAACCGTCCAGCAAAGCGGCTCCAGTGCTTAGCGAAGGTCGCATTCCGGTGGTCGGAATGGCGGGCCCGCTGGAAGTGATTAAAGGCGGATCTTTCTTTTTGAGGGCCTGTCATCGGGTGCTGGAATCCGGCGTTAAAATCCGCATTGTGGTGGCTGGTTCTGGCCCCGAAGAACGCAATCTGCGCCGCTTGGCCACGTCGTTAGAACTCAACGATCACGTGACCTTCGTGGACGACGGCATCGCGATGTCCACCTATCTTTCGGCCATCGATATTTTCTGTCTGCCTTCGCTGCAACAAGGCTTCGGCATCATTTTGCTGGAAGCGATGGCGTTAGGTCGGCCTGTGATCGCATCCGCTGTGGGTGGGATTCTTAGCATTCTGGAGAACGACACGACGGGCCGAATTGTGCCGCCTTCAGACAGTCGAGCTCTCGCGAATTGTTTGCTGGAAATGCTGGCCGAACCTGAGCGGACGCGTAAGATGGGCGTCGCCGGCCAGAATCAGGTGGAAGACCGCTTTACGGTGACTCGCATGGTCGACGACATGTTGTCACTGTACGGCGACGTGATCAGTGCCGAAAGGCGCGTGGTGGCCCCCATTCCAATCTCGTCGATGTCATCGATCTCCTCAGTTTCCGCAGCAAAAGAATAGCAGGCATGAAAGCCGAAATCATCGCGATCGGCTCAGAGCTGACGTGTGGAGCACGACTGGACACCAACAGCCAATGGCTAAGTCTGGAACTGGAATCGCGTGGCTTTACCGTGCAGCGTCACACCACCGTGGCCGATGATCGCGCGGGAATGATTCGCTGCTATCAAGAAGCGGCCAAGCGATCCCAATTGGTGCTCATTACCGGCGGACTGGGACCGACCCTAGACGACATCACACGCGACACGCTGGCGGAAGCTTTCGACCAACCGCTGGTGCAAGATGCTGCCTCGCTGCAACATATCGAATCGCTGTTCCGAAGCCGCAATCGAGAAATGCCCGAACGCAATAAGGTGCAGGCCTTGCGTCCCAAGAACGCCGTCAGCGTGCATAACGCTCACGGAACAGCGCCCGGCATTCTGATGAAACTGACGGACCCCGACTGCACAATTGCCGTGATGCCCGGTGTGCCTGCCGAAATGAAGTTGATGTTTCACCACCAGATCGTCGACCAGTTACCGCTCAGCGGATTGTTTGTGTCGCGATCGGTGATCCGCACGTTCGGTTTCGGTGAATCCGACGCCGAACGTTTGCTGGGGGATTTAACAGCCCGAGACCGCAATCCGGAAGTTGGCATCACGGCCAGCAAGGCCGTGATTTCGCTGTCCGTGACGGCTCGCGCGGGTAGTTTCGCCGAGTGTGACGTGTTAACGGCACATGCTTGTCAGCAGATTCGAAAGTGTTTGGGCGATGCGGTCTTTGGCCAAGACAACGACGAACTGCACCACATCGTTGCCGCTCAATTGTTGCAACACGACGCCAAAATTGCAGTCCTCGAAGGTTCCAGTACCGGTGGATTGATCGGACACTGGTTCACAGAAAACGACGACTATTCCGCGCGGTTGGCTCACTGTCAATTGTTTCCTAGGCTGGCGACGTCACCCAGCGACAATTCGTGGGAAACCATTTTGCGACAACAGGCAGTATCATTGATCGCCGATGGCAGCGCCGACTTTGTGTTGCTGTCTTCTCCGGGATACCTGATCCACGAAGACACGGGAGTCCGGCGGCAACAGGGCAGCGTGACAGTGTTGGGCGACGGTCTGGATGTTAGCCTAGACGCCAGCATGACAGGCAACCTCGCCATCTTTCGCGAACGTGCGGCTCGAACAGCATTGAACCTGCTAAGACTGCACCTGTTGAAACGTCAGCACGTGGCGAAGTTTTTGTAGCTCGGCGGTGTCCGCCGAGAATTCACGGTGGAGACCATCGAGCGACATTTGACGGGGCGCTATTTTCCGATGCAGAAGTTGCTGAAGATGTGGTCGAGGATATCGTCGGTGTAAACTTCACCCAGAATCGTCCCGATTTCGTGCAATGTGGCGCGCAGTTCGAAGGCTGTGATTTCGTCGCCCAGTTTTCGTTCTGCCGCATGGATCGCCGAACCGATCGATGTCAACGATCGTTGCAGGCTGTCGCGACAACGAGCGGCGGTGGTTGACAGCAGCTCGGATCGAGTGCCCTGATCTGATTGCAGACGTTCCTGCATGACCTGCAATAACTGGTCGACGCCTGCTCCGGTGGTCGCACTGATCGCCGTTGGTCCGATCACGGGTTCCGCCGATAAATCACAGCGGGTGGTGACATCCAGCACAGCGACGTCTGTCCCCGATAGCTGATTGCGCAGCTGATCGTTTTCGTCGCGCAGGTTTGCCGTCAAATCGGCGGCGGTACACCACAGCAGCAGATCGCAGGTTTGCATTTGCTCGGACCGCAGGTGTTGAGCCTGCTGCATGATCAGGTCGGAAGCCGTTTCCCAGCCCGCCGTATCAATGATCTCAACCTGCAATCCGCCCAACAGCCGAACACTGGTCAGATAGTCGCGCGTGGTTCCGGCGATGGGCGAAACGATGGCCTTGCTGCTGCCGATTAGGCGATTGAACAGCGTACTTTTACCGGTATTCGGTAGCCCGCCCAGCACAATTCTGCGGCGATGCCCCGATGGCAGACGTGTTGCAGAATCGTCGGCCAGTTCTAGCAACGTGGCCAGGCAGACCTGCAGTCGTTGGCAAATCTGAGCGGCCGAAATGAATTCGATGTCTTCTTCTACAAAGTCCAGCCCGGCTTCTAAATCGCCCAGCAACGACAGGATTTCGTGACGCACGCTGGCGAGTTTGGTGGTGATGCCGCCGCCGAGTTGCGTGAGTGCCGTTTGGAGTTCTTCGTGGTCCGCCGCATCGATGACTCCCAGCACGGCTTCTGCCTGAACCAGATCGATGCGTCCCGCCAAAAACGCCCGCATCGTAAATTCGCCTCGGTTCGCGCTGCGCGCCCCGTTGGTAAACAGTTCTTCGAGGACAGCATCCAGCAGAGGTGGCGATCCGACGGTGTGGAGTTCGGCCATGGGTTGACCGGTATAGCTGCGACTTGTGGGCCACAGCATCAATGCGGCGGGTAGCGGTGTCCCAATGTTCGGCAGGTGAAGATGCCCTTCGATGCGCTGCGGTCGTCGAGCGTGCTGCCAGTCTGCGGTGCTGTCGGCCGCCCGAAACACGGCGTCCACAACGCTGACCACGGCGTCGCCGCTGATGCGGACGATGCCTCGCGGTGCCGGGCCAGATGGTGAAGCCACCGCAGCGATGGTGTCGTTAAGTTCGAGCGGCATGGCGATGAAAGCGTTCGGTCGTGGACTGCAAAAATGGAGCTCGGTGGTCTCCACCGTGATGTCTCGGCGGAGACCGCCGGGCGACAAAAAGGACTCCGTCTACTTCTGGTCCAGAATCTGTGGCACCTGAAAATACTGACCATCGGTTTTGGGCGCATTCTGCAAAGCCGCTTCGCGTGACAGTGATGGTCGAGTCTCATCGGCTCGAAAGACGTTTTCGAGGTCAATGGCGTGCGGCATGGGTTCTACGCCTTCGAGATCAACTTCATCCAGCACGTGGACGTAGCTCAGGATCTGAGTCAATTGCTGGCCGTAGGTCGCCAATTCTTCGTCTGTGAGAGATAGTCGGGCCAATGAGGCCACTTTTCTGACTTCGTCGATATCCATAACGGTCGCTTTTGAGTGTCTAGGAGAATTGAATCGCAGCCTGCAATTCTTCCGCAGTTTGCCAACATACGGCTTGATATCAAGCCGCGACCGTCTTGTGGTGCGGAATTCCGCGTGCCAGACCGAGAAATTGTTGCGAAAACACCAATTGAGTGTCGGGGGAAGACGATGTTTCCTGCTAGTATCCCTCGCTTCGAGCTTGGGAGCAGTCTGGAGAGGTCAGCGTTTACCTCATCCGTCCCAAGTAGCTCATTGGTCTCTCCTCGGCACATTCGCCTCGACCGAAGAGTTTTCACCGGCGCAGATCCACGAGTCTTCAACAACACTCCGTCAGTTTCTGTCGCCAAAGGTTTCTACTATGTCCACCGCGACTCCCACAATGAATACAGACAACGTCACGCGCCGCAGCGACATCCGCAATATTGCCATCATTGCTCACGTTGACCACGGCAAAACTTCGCTGGTGGACTGCCTGATTAGACATAGCGGGATGTTCCGCGAAAACCAAAAGATGCAGGAATGCATGCTGGACAGCAACGACTTGGAACGTGAACGAGGCATCACGATTCTGGCCAAAAACATCGCGATGATGTACGAAGGCATTCACATCAACATCATCGATACGCCAGGCCATGCGGACTTTGGTGGAGAAGTCGAACGCGTGCTGAAAATGGCCGACGGGGCTTTGCTGTTGGTCGACGCTTTTGAAGGCCCACGTCCGCAAACACGATTCGTGCTGCAGAAAGCTCTGGAAAATAACCTCAAGCTGATGGTGGTCATCAACAAGATCGACCGTGGCGACTGTCGTCCGGACGAAGTGTTGTCGCAGACATTCGACCTGCTGGTCGAACTGGGCGCTGACGACGAAACACTCGATTTTCCCTACATCTTTACCAGTGCTCGCGAAGGTTACGCGGTCACAGATTCTTCACTTCGCGAAGGCGATATTACACCACTGCTGGACATGGTTCTGGAAAAGATCCCCGGCCCACCGGTTCGCCCCAACGATCCGTTTCAATTGATGGTGACGTCTCTGGAATGGTCGAAGTACGTCGGTAAAATCACCACCGGCCGCATCGCCGCTGGCACCGTCAAAACGGGGCAACAGGTGGCCCTGATGAAGGCCGACGGTTCGATTGCAAAGTGCAAGGTCGATCAGGTTCAGCTGTTCAGCAATCTGGGACGTGTTGACGTCGAGTCTGCAGCTGCGGGTGACATTGTGGCACTGATTGGTCTGCCAGACCCACAAATTGGCGACACCGTGGCCGATGCGTCAGCTCCCGTTGCTCTGGAACGCGTCGAAGTCGATGAACCGACGCTGTCGATGAAGTTTACCATCAACAGTTCGCCTTTGGCCGGACAACATGGCAAGTACGTCACCAGCCGCAATCTGCGAGAACGTCTGTACCGCGAACTGCAGTCCAACGTGGCTCTGCGAATCGAAGAAACGGGTGACAAAGATTCGTTCAAGGTGTCCGGTCGCGGAATTCTGCATCTGGCCGTTCTGATCGAAACCATGCGTCGCGAAGGCTTCGAACTGTCGGTCGGCAAGCCGGAAGTTATCGTGAAGGAAATCGATGGCAAGAAGTGTGAGCCATTCGAATTGCTGGTGGTCGACGTGCCCACTGCTGACGTGGGTCCAGTGATGGAACTGGTCGGCTATCGTCGCGGTCAAGCCAAAGAAATGACGGCTTCGGGAACCGGGATGTCGCACCTGAAATTCAGCATTCCGGCTCGAGGCCTGATTGGTCTGCGAACTCGCATGCTGAACGCCACACGTGGCGAAGCGATCATGCATCACACATTCGAAGAATATCGTCAGGTCGAAGGTGATGTGCCTTCACGAGCCAACGGTGTGCTGGTGTCTCAAATCAATGGTAAAGCTGTGGCTTATGCACTGTGGAAACTGCAGGATCGAGCGGACATGTTTGTCAAGCACGGCGACGACGTTTACGAAGGCATGATTATTGGCGAAAACAGTCGCGACAACGACATGGTTGTGAATCCTGTTCGCGAAAAGAAGCTGACCAACGTTCGATCATCCGGTGCCGACGATGCCATCACCATGCGGCCGCCGCGAGAAATGACACTCGAAGCCGCTTTGGAATACATCGAATGGGATGAATACGTGGAAGTCACGCCACAGGTCATTCGTCTGCGAAAGACATACCTCACAGAAAACGAACGCAAACGATTCGCTCGCAAGTAAGCACCACTGCAGAAACGTAAATCGAAAATCGCTAACTTAAAAAGCCGCCGGGAAATCCCGGTGGCTTTTTCGTTGAAAACTATGTAAGCAGACCCGGGCCATCAAGTGTTAGTTTCCATTGGGAACACGTTTGCAGTGAGCCAGTAAATCGTTGACCGCAGCCTTCGCGAGATCGCGTGGATCAACGCCGAGTTCAATCGCACGCTGCTGCAGGCGTTTCCATTGATCGTCGTCGAGATTGAGGGAGATGGACATTGGGACTCACTGGTGTCTGCCAACGGGAGGTTTTGACGTCGCCGTTCTCAACCGAAGAGAACGACATTGAACTACGAAAGATTCTACCAAGGCCAGCCCACGTCGCCTACAATAGAAGGCGTGCCGAAGGCCCTTGCGGCAAAACCATGTTGAACACGGATTTAAAGCCGGGCGGAGTCACGCTCATCCTGCGGTCAACGTCCGCACCCGCCGGAAATAAATCCTAAATTGTTCAAATTGTTGGCCGGCACCTACGCGACGATCAAGCGTTCGTACTCCGCATGGTTGCCAATCCAGAACCACAACAAGCTATCATCGGTTTCAACGGCCAAGGCTCGAAAATTACGGCCAACGCGGGCAGAGCGAAACGGCCAACCTTCTTGAAATGCAGCGACGGGTGCATAGGTTTAGCTTTGAGCGGGGCGAAGTTCCTATCGGCCAAATTGCGTATTGCATCAGGCAGTTGCTTGTAGCATTCCCAAAACGCAGGGCTCGCGTGGTGATTCATAGTGGTGTCGACTTGCCGGCCGCATGGTCTCGCAGTGCAGCGTCGGCGAGAGAATCAAGGCGTCCATCATTTGCGTCAGTTTCCATACGTTTGTCGAACTGAGCTGCATCAAAGTCCAAGAACCACTCACGAAACTTCGCGAGTTCGTCGGGTGGCAGATGAGAGATCGAGTCTTCGAGTTCTTTGAGTTTCATCGCGGGTTGCCTTTCGAGCGGTGCCGCCCAACGGGAGGTTTTTACGTTTCCTTGCGGGAGGGTTCGCGATGCGCTTGTATTTGAGCGTTATCGCTTGTTTTCCCGGTGAATCGTGAGAAATGCTGTTGGTCAAGTTTAGTCATGATTGGGCGTCTGTGGTCAGAT
>JBDNHJ010000054.1:0-5267 GCA_041688835.1 Fuerstiella sp. | reverse complement strand
TGCACCAGAAATCCCCGTTCAACGCAGTTTTGATTTCGCAGGCGATTCCTAAGATGAACTCTTCAGGTCTCTTAAGGTGATCGCTGGCCATCCGATTCCCTCGCGAAGCCACTTTAAGGACACTCACTAAATAGAACCGAACACGTGGCGTGGCGGCTAAAAGTCCAACTGAGCTCGCACGGCGAAGATGTCGGTGGCACTGCTTCCTACGGGAGCTCGATTCAGGTCGGCGTTGATGTAGTTGAACTGCAGCTTGGTGAAGTTGTTCAGATACCAGTTCACGCCATAGGTCATGTTGGAAAGTTCGCCGCCGGTGATCGTGCCTTCGTTTAAGTCGATCCATGAATAGCGCACGGCCAGTTCCACGGCTCCGCCACCACAGCGAGAACCAATGGGATGAGTTGGCTTGATTCGTCCCAGAGTCGCGGCCGCTTTGTTGTACGGGCGATGTTCTCCAGTCAGCACCCAACCGGTTTGAGCAGAAAACGATGGGAAGCCGGCACGGCCTGCCGCATTGGTGTTGACGGCCGAATAGCGAAATTCCGATTGAGCATGCACGGGGCCCCAGGTTCCGGCGGCTTCCACATTAAACAGGTTCGCGTTTTCTGCGGGGATGGCTCCTGTGTCCACAAAGAACGGTACGGTCCCCGTGGTGCCCGTGGTGCCGTCGAACGGTCCGCCATATTCCGGCACGTTGCGGTACTGGATCGTGCTGTTGGGTGTGGCGATATAACTGTAACCGCCACCGATATGAACTAGAAAGTCACTGGACGGATCTTCCACCAGAACCTTCGTGACACGTAACGCTCCACCGTAACCGCGATCACCGATACTGTTGCCGAACGGGTCTGTGCCCGTACCAAAAACCGATCCGGCCCACGTGGCGTTTTGGTCGTACGACGTATCGTGGAACCCAACGCCGACCTGACGAAACGGGGCCATACCGAACATCAACGGGCGTTCCAGAAACGTCAGCTCCTTGACGCTGGTGAGTTCATCCAGGCCGAATGGTTGTCGCCACTGACCGATGCGGATGTTGCCGAAGATCGGTACTTTGGCCACGTCCAGCCAGACGTCCATAAACGACGGCCGACCGTTGAAGGCAAAGTCCATCTCCAGTTGATAGCTCACGTTTTCCGCCACATTGCCGATGACCGCGATGCGAGTTCGACGGAATCCACGGTCGTCCTGGATGTCGCCCAGTTGAGTCCGACTGGCGGCGTCTTGCAGAAACCAGCCCGCATCGGCTTGGAAGAATCCGGTGACTTTAACGGTCGGATAAACGACGAGCCCGGCAGCCGCGATGGCTGCCGACGTCGGCTTTCCTGCCAGTTGTTTCTTCAGCGCCGCCAATTCCTGTTCCATGGCCAGAAATCGAATTTCCACGGGATCCTCCGGGGGTGGAGGAACATCGACAGCATCTGCCAGCGGCAGAACCGCGAAGGCCGAAAGGAACGGTGCTTCGTTCGAATCCTGAAACAGACCGACCAGATCATCCGCTTCTGCGACACACATCCAAGACGCGGAAAACAAAACCAGCAAGACCAGAAACACGGCCTTCCGTATTCGACCCGGAAGTGCCGGGCAACTTGGTTTGAGCATGGTGTGCGATCCTTCGTGTACGATTCTACGGACACCGTTGAGTGCTCCGTATATCCCTATCGTCCCGAATGACCGACTTTGCGCGGTTGTAGCGACTGGAACAAACAAACGGTGAAGCACGATGAAGCTTTCAGCGTTACTGTCTGCCTGACCGTAACCTTTGGGCGAAATGTCGGTGGATGAAAATTGTCCGACCGCCTGAGCCGCAGATCAGTTTTTGTCCAAGATGGCTAATTCTCAGCCACTGCTTCGGCATCGTTGGCCAGTTTTTGACGTAAATCACAAGCAAATCCATTTTCAAGGAATGGCGCACCAAGTGCAGCCTTTCGTTTAAGTTCGGGGGCTCGCCTAAAGTTTCCATCACGATTGATTTTCTTCCGGGGGAGTTTGTCGATCCCGTTTCGCCACCCGTGGCGACTGCGCCATGCGTGACGGTTCCGAAACAGTCGAACTTCAATCATCAAGTCGTGCCGTCGACAGCGTGCTGTTTTTCCAACCCACACAAGAGATCTAGGTCGAGTCCGTTCATGAGCACTAAGTTCACTCGCACGCAATGGCTGATCTGCGCGATCGCTTCACTGGGGTTTGCGTTTGATATCTACGAACTTTTGATGTTACCGCTGATTGTCCGCCCCGCTTTGCAGGACTTGATCGGTGCCAGCCCGGGGACGCCGATCTTTGAATATTGGGTTGGCGTCCTGTTTTTTGTGCCGTCCATGGTGGGCGGGTTGTTTGGACTACTCGGCGGATACCTGACCGACTTGCTGGGACGCCGCCGAGTTCTCGTCGGCAGCATTCTGCTGTATGCGTTTTCCGCGTTTGCCGCTGGTTTCGCCACGTCGATTCAAATGCTGTTGATTCTTCGATGCACAACGTTCGTCGGAGTCTGCGTGGAATTCGTGGCAGCGGTGGCCTGGCTGGCGGAACTGTTTCCAGACCCTAAACATCGCGAAAAAGTGCTCGGGTTCACTTAGGCATTTTCGTCGCTCGGAGGCCTGCTGGTGACGGCCGCCAACTGGCTGGCACTGCAGTACGGGCACCTATTGCCGGCCATCAATAACGGCCACGAAGCCTAGCGATACACATTGATTTCTGGCGTTATTCCCGCGCTGCCGCTGATCCTGATTCGACCGTTTTTGCCTGAATCGCCCGAGTGGGAACGCAAAAAGAACGCAGGGACTTTGAAGCGACCGAGCATCGCGGAACTGTTTTCGCGGAAATATCGACGGACCACAATTGTCACCACGATCATGTTTGCGTGTAGTTACGGAGCGGCCTTCGGAGCCCTGCAGCACACACCACGCATCGTGCCATCACTGCCTCAGGTCAAGCAGATGACAGATGGGCAACCAGTCCCCGTGCAGAAGAAGATTGAACAGCAAGTGACCGCCTAGGTGAACTTCTATCAGGAAATCGGGGGACTCATCGGACGATTTACATTCGCAATCTGTGCCGTGTGGATTGTTAGTCGTCGCGGGCTGATGCGAATGTTCCAAATTCCGGGTCTGATTCTGATTCCGTTGGTCTACTTCTATCCAGCCCGAGACAATCTGGACCTGTTGAAATGGGGCATTTTCTTTGCCGGAATGCTGACGATCGCTCAGTTCAGTTTCTGGGGAAACTATCTGCCGCGAGTTTATCCTGTCCATCTGCGCGGAACAGGGGAAAGCTTTGCTGCAAACATCGGCGGGCGAATGATTGGCACATCTGCGGCGCTGGCAACCACCACTCTGACGCCATTGATGCCGGGCAAATCCACGGCCTTGGCCGCCGCGAGTATCGCACTGGTCGCATATCTCATCGGTTCAATTGCCTGTTTCTGGCTGCCAGAACCGCCTGAAAAAGACGTCGAAGACGAATAGCTAACTATGTCATACGCTCTAATAGTTTTCGGTCTGGTCGCCTTGGTCATTGGCGCAGAGCTGCTGGTGCGCGGTGCGTCCCGGCTGGCTGCGGCCTTTGGTGTTTCGTCACTGATTGTGGGTCTGACCGTAGTGGCACTTGGCACCAGCGCACCGGAATTCGCGGTTTCTGTGTCGTCATCGTTTTCTGGGCGATCCGACATTGCTGTGGGAAACGTGGTCGGCAGTAACATCTATAACGTGTTGCTAATCTTGGGCCTGTCGGCACTGATTATTCCTTTGGTTGTTGACCAGAAACTCATTCGGTTTGATGTGCCGCTGATGCTTGTCGTTTCGCTGGCGATGTGGGCGATGAGTTACGATGGCGTCATCAGTCGCGCGGACGGACTGCTTCTGGTTCTCGGTTTACTGGCATTCATGATCTGGTGCATCGTTTTGGGTCGGCGTGAGTCGACGGCGGTCAAGCACGAATACGACGAGGCCTTTGGTGACGCTGATACGATCGAAAACGCTGATTTGCCTTCGTCTGGCGCTGGGCGTCAAAACCACCTGTGGCAGGTTGGTTTGATTGTGGCGGGACTGATTCTGCTGGTGCTTGGTGCAGGCTGGTTGGTTGATGGGGCGTCTGCTGTTGCCAGAAGTTTGGGCATTAGCGATCTGGTGATCGGACTAACAATCGTGGCCTTGGGCACTTCGCTGCCCGAGCTGGCAACATCCGTCGTGGCCGCATTGCGCGGAGAACGCGATATCGCCGTCGGAAACGTGGTCGGCAGTAACCTGTTTAATATTCTGGGCGTTCTGGGCCTGTCCGCTGTGTTGGCCCCCAACGGTATTCCTGTTTCCCCGCAGGCGTTGGAATTTGATATTCCGATCATGCTGATCGTGGCCGCCGCGTGTTTGCCTATGTTCTTTACCGGACACCTGATTTCGCGGTGGGAAGGAGCCTTGTTTTTCGGATATTCCATCGCCTACACGGTCGCCGTCTTCATGATGGCGGCAAACAGCAGCCTGCTGTCGGAATTCCGACTGCTGATGTTTGGGTTCGTGATTCCATTAACAGCTGTCACGATGCTGGTCGGCGTTTGGCGAGCTGTCGGTGAATGGCGAGTTCGACGAAGAGGAACGACTGAAAAATGATCTGGGAGGCGTGGTTTTCTGATGACCTGGGATTCCGAATTCCGGTGGATCTGTTGCCGCGACTGACAGTCAGCGTGTTGTTGATTCCATCGATCTGGCCGTTTGCGAATTCCTGATCGACCAATTCATGATATTACTGGCGACCGCCACTGGTGAAGAAGTTTTGCTGGGCGTGATCATTCAACTGATGATCATCATTGCAGCGGCGCGGCTGGGCGGTTGGCTGATCTCTTTGCTGGGGCAGCCGCAGGTTGTCGGAGAAATCACGACTGGACTGCTGCTCGGCCCTTCGCTGTTTGGGAGACTGAATCCTGAACGCTTCCAGCAAGTTTTTCCCGCAGAAACCGGGCAGGTGTTTCTGGTGATCGGACAACTGGGACTGATCTTTCTGATGTTTATCGTGGGCCTTGAGTTTGATTTTGGTCACCTGCGGACGCTCGGCAAAACAGCTGCCGGAGTTGCCCTGTCTGGAATTCTGCTCCCGTTTGCGCTGGGCGCGGCGCTGGCATGGGGAATTCATCCACACGTGGCTGCAGAATACAGTCGTGCTGGCTTTGTGTTGTTTACCGCGACAGCCATGTCGATCACCGCCATTCCGATTCTCGGCCGGATCATGATGGAGTTCGGGATTACTCGAACTTCGCTGGGAGTCATCACGATTTCCGC
>JBDNHJ010000355.1:0-15698 GCA_041688835.1 Fuerstiella sp. | reverse complement strand
GGTCGAGTCCCCGGCTGGGCTTGAAGCGCGAGAAGCCTTCATATTCCACCTTCACGTCGGACGTCGATGGGATCGAGGGCTTCGCGTTCGGATCGCCCAACGGAACGTGCATCTTGTGGTGCATGTCATGCTCCTGAGCAACCGCACCGGCGGCCAGCAATGTGGCAGCCGACGCAGCTCCCAAAGTTGACTTCGCGATGAATTCGCGTCGCCCAACCGGTCGGCGTTCACTCGGTGAGGTATTATTATCCATAGCGAAGTTTCTCTCTGATGTGCGATCGTTGTTTTCGTTCGTAGCGGAACTCGTCAAGACTTTCGACGGGCGCTGGTGGATCGCCGAAAGTCTTGGCGACTTCCGCTACGAGGACTTCTCATCTGCCGTTCGCTTAACGAGGTTTTGGTACGGCGTCCATGTGTCCGGGCGGAGTCGGACCGTCCGCCGCACGCAGCCCGTCATGCAACAGAAACCCGTGAATCAGCACCTCGCTGCGGCAAAGCTGTTCCTCGTAAACGATTTGCTCCAGACGCATGTCCGTGAAATCCTGCTGAGCCTCCAGCACGTCCGGCCAGGCAGCGCGATTTGCTTTGTAACTGTGCAAAAGTTCTTCGTACGCCGCTCGGGCTTCGGGGACGATCGTGTCTCGGTATTCGGTCGCGTGTTCGTAGGCCATTGCATAGTCGCCGTAGACAGACGCCAGCATCATCCGCAAGGACAGTTCGACGCGACGAATCTCGCGCAGTTGGCGATTGTAGTCCGCACGAGCCTGCTCGATCGTGCCCTGATTCCGATCGAACAACGGTATTTCAATGCTGATATCAGCCATCGCCACCGTTTCTTTCGCATCGAAGTTGTATCCCGATCCTGCCGACACCACGACATCAGGAATCCACTCAACTTCTTCGCGGCGAATCGTTGTCGTATCAGCAGCCAGCTTCGCACGTGCCGCCAATAGTTCGGGACTCTGATCGATGACGCGAGCCAGTGCATCGTCGAAGCTCATCTGGGCGTCACTGCCGCTGAGCGTTCCCACAAGTGAACCAACGGCGATTTCGGTTCCCATCAGAGAGCTGAGTTCACGGAAGGCCGTGTTGAACTCGTGTTCGGCCCGTTGCAGATCAAGTCGAGCTTTCTGGAAGGCAATGTTGGATTTGCGAACGTTGAAGCGTGTCGCTTGTCCCAGATTAAAGAGTTCGCGGATCGTGACTGACGAGTCTTCTGCCGTTTTGACAAGTTCGTGGTGCATGGTCACTCGCTGCTGAGCGGCGAGAGCTTTGTAGAAATGCAGCCGAACATCGTTGCAGACGCGGTACTGCTGAGCGACTGCGAGGTGTTCGGAAACGTGAGCACGCCGCAGATACTTTTCGCGACTGAGCTTCAACTTTCCGGCGGTCACAAAGCGCTGAGAAACAACTCCGCCCTGAAACTCACCCGGCGAATCCGTGTCTCCGGGAACGTCCACAAAGATTTGTTCGCCGACATATGTCAACGTGGGATTCGGATACAGCCCGGCCTGCTGAGCTTTCGCAATCTGACTGCTCACCTGCAGCCGAGCTTGACGCAGCGTTGGATTGTTTTGCGATGCCAGTGACAGCAGCGAATCCAGATCGTACGAGGCGACATGGCTATCGAAGTCTTCAGTGCTGTGAAATGGCCTGTCCCCGACTTCGATGGGGAGAGTGGGCGGAGGAAGATATTCTTCTCCCGCTTGGGCAGCGGGCGGTGTTGGCCGTCGAGTAGGCGATTGCAGCAATTCCTGCGCATTCGCCACTGGTGTGCCCAGCACCACAATTCCAAACAGCAACCCGCAAGCCGATTTTCGCATGTCGTCATCAATCCGTTTCTGACGCGATAACTACTTTTTGTAACGTCTTGATCGACTCAATCGGCTGAGCGGGATAAACGAGCGGCGTGCCGATTTCAGGTTTCCACCACCGTTGCGACGATTGTTTGGAAAAGGCAGACTTTGCGGATTGGCTGCCCCGCAATTTCAGCCACACTGTAGCGGAAGTCGTCAAGACTTTCGTTCGATTCCGGGCGCGCACCGTAGCGGAACTCGTCAAGAGTTTCGTGTGTTATATTCTTCTTTGTTTCGTTCGATTCCGGGCGCGCGTCGAAAGTCGTGACGACTTCCGCTACAGTTTGAGGATGACTGCGGAACGACCAGAACGTCTGAAACGACTGCCTCCGGAATACTATCGTGGTGAGGCTTGGGTGCATTGGGTTCTGACGATCCGTGACCGACGTACCGGGTGGCTGGATGCTCGTCTGCTGTATAAATTTCGCGAACTGCTGGCTCACGCCGCGTTCCGCTATCAGTTCGCCTGCCCGATCTGTTGCCTGATGCCGGACCATATCCATCTGTTGTGGGCCGGAGTCGCTCCGGCATCCAATCAACTTCCGGCCATGAAGTTCTTTCGCAAGAACATGAACGACTGCCTGAAGCGAATCGGATTCGAGTTCCAAAAGCAACCGTACGACCACGTCCTGAAGGACGATGAACGGGAACAGAACGCGATTGAGGCGACGGCCGAATATATCGCTCGCAATCCCGAACGCCGCGAGCTGATTGCTAGAGATGCCTTCGCCAGCTATCCCTACACTGGGTGCCTTCTGCCAGGTGCGCCTCAATTGAGACTGTTTGAAGAAAACGGCTGGGATGAGATCTGGCGAACGGATCTGGCGAACGCTTTCGTTTCTCAGAAGTACGGAATGCTATCGCAAGCCCGACCCCAAATACGATTCCCCGACCTCGTAGCGGCTGAGCACCGTAGCGAAACTCGCCAAGACTTTCGTGCGATCGCGGGCGCGCACCGTAGCGGAAGTCGTCAAGACTTTCGTGTGAGTTTTCTGCGCCACGTTGCGCGGGCCGAAAGTCTTGACGACTTCCGCTACGAAAACAATGTCTCGATGGCGAACAGCACGATTGTCAGCAGCAACGCACTGCCGAGCACGACAGTTGATCGATGCGCGGGAATCCAATCGAACAGCGTGAGCTTACCGCGAGCTCCGATTGGCTTGATGTGCATTTCCACAAGTCCCAGCCGATGCATGAAGTGGATGCCGATCATGCCCACGACAACCGCCGAGAGCATGACTTTGACCACGGTAAAGTCGATCAACAGAAGCTGTCCAATCAGCACATGAAACTTGGCGACTCCTCCCTTCTGCAGCAGGAATCCGAAGGCCACGCCCCACAGCAGGCCGAGAACCAATTGACGCACCGAAGGCGATTCTGCTTTCGGCGAAGTCTCCGGTGCGGCGCCGGCGTTTGGAGTTGTCTGGGGAGCATCTTGAAGTCTACTGGACATGGTGAGTTACCTTTCTTGGTAGCGGATGGGCCAACGCAAAAAGACCACCTCACAAAATGAGGTGGCCTGAATCTTTCGTTAGCAAACCTGCTCCGGATCAGCTCTGACGACCACTGTCATCACTGTCATCACTGTCACGGTCACGGTTCTGCGATTTGCTGCGGTTGCCAGAATCAGACTGGCTGCTGCTGCGTGGGCGAATCACGTCGACCGTTTTGTCGTTGGCCTGCACCTGCAAAGCAATCAAGGCGGACTTGCCACGGACCTGACCTTCACGAGTCACAATATTGACGTCTTCACCGACCGACAGGTTCAGCTTCTGAAGCTGCTTTTGAGGTCCGAGGTGAACCTGCTGCGTGCCGTTATCAGTTTCAATGTTGGCCACGATAAACTGACCGTCGCCGCGTCGCGAGGTGGCTTCCTGCAGGCCGACGATTTCGCCCTGCACACGATTGATGCCTTTTCGGCGAGTCAGCTTGTGCTGCACCGATTGGCCATTCGCCTTGACCTTTGCGGCCAGCAAAACCGGCTTGCCGTGCATCTGAGTCAAAACACCATCCGCCGAAATCCGGTCGCCCTGTTCGAGGTTCAGTTTTGAGACGCTCTGTTCCGGACCCAGACAAACGACTGCAAACTTGCCGTTCGACGTTTTGACATGAGCGGCCAGATTCTTCTTCTGACCGTCTGCGGATTTCATCGTTTTCAGCTCGCTGATCGTCCCCTGCACAGCCGACCGTCGCACAAGCTGCTTCTGCGACTTGTTCGACTGCTGCCCGGACGACTGCGATGACTGATCTCGCGACGCCTGCGATTGTCCGTTCTGTTGACTCCGCTCTTTGCTGCGTTTCTTCGCCTGCTCGAAGTCGTAGTAGTAGATTGTTTCGAACGCGTCATAGAAGCCGTCGTTGTTGTAATCGGCTCCAATGGTCACCCAGCCGATGGGCTTCAGGTGAGACTGCGTCTGCGAATCCTGCGAATCTTCTTCGCTGTCAGACTCCTTCGGCTGCTTCTTTTTCTGCTGCGAGTCTTTCTGCTGTTGACTCTGGTTCTGTTGTTGCTGCCGGTCCTTCTGCGAATTCTGCTGTTCGTTGGAATCCTGCGCTGAGGCAGCCGAACACACAGAAATCGCCAGCATGGCAGCGATCATGTGGGAAAGTTTGGGAATCATCATTGTTGGAATTCTCCGTTCTTTGAAAGAATGAGGTTTGATTGAAAAGGGGGTGGCCCAGTGAAAAACGGTTGTGGGCCACCCCCGGTATCCTGCCGAAAGTCTTGGCGACTTCCGATACGAGGAGTTGGACGCCGACAGAAAACTATCGTCTGGCCTGGCTTTCGGAACTGGACCGATTCTGTGATTCCTCACGTCGGTCAATTTCCGTTTGGTCGCCATTATGCGTGACGGTCTGAGCCATCAACAGCTTCCGGTCCTGCATCTTGGCCATCGGACCGCGAACGGTCAGTTGATCGCCTTGGCTGACGTCGATGTCCAGCTTGTCGGCTGGCCCCAGATCGACAAGACATCGCTTGCCATCGGCTTTCAAAATCACAAACTGGCGTTTACTACCACGCACTTGTGCGGTCCGCACGTCCTGAACTTTGCCCTGCACTTTGCGTCGCTGACGATCAATTTGAGTTGATTCGCCATTGGCTTTGACGTGTTGAGCAACCAGTAGTTTCCTGTCGCCCATTTTTGCCATCGGACCACGAACCGTGATCTGCTGACCTTCTTTCAGGTCGAAGTTCTTCAGTTTGCTGGCTGGACCCAAATCAGCAAAACACTTGTTACCGTCCTGCTTCTTCAACTGCACAAGAATGTGCTGAGTGTCGCGGACGTCCACCTGCTTCTTCTGGACGATTTTGCCGGAGACACTCTGAGCTTTCGCACTGTGTGAAGACGCATCCTGCTGTTGCTGCGACTGGTTCTGATCGTTGGATTTGGCAGCATCGTTAAACGTGTAGTAGTTGTAGTCGTCGTAGATGCCATCGCCATCCCAGTCACTGTACGATGAATAGGCGTCGTAGATGCCGTCATCATCGAAGTCGTAGTACCGGTACGAAAAGTCGTACACGCCGTCGCTGTCTGCGTCGGTGTAGTATCCGTATCCGTCATCGTAGTAGTCGTAAAACCAGTCGTCGTTGCCCTCGGCGTCATCGTAACCGTAGCCGAAATCGCCATCGTAGTCGAAAACGTAACTGTCGTCCGATCCATAGTCGTAATCGTAGTCGCTGTAGGAATCGGAGTTCGCGTCGTTGTCCTGATCGGCTCCGGTGTCACTGGCGACGTCGTAGGTTTCGTTGTCCAGCGTTCCGAAGGATTCGTCGACGGGATTGTAGTCGTTCCCGTCAAACCATTCGGAGACGTCATACCATGTATCGTCTTCGTAGTACGGCGTGTTCAGTTCCCATTCGTCGGCCTGCACCGTCGGTGAGACGGTCAGTACGCAGGCTGCGAGTCCGGCCAGGAATGTCTTAAAAAGACCATTCAAAGATTTCATAGTTCGTTCCTCTTCTTAAAGGAGTGTCGTAAAGCTGACTGAGCGAACATCGCTCGGTCAAGGAAGATCGATGACTGAACCGATCATGTGCTATGCTCCGGACTAGCTTCGTCCGGCAGTCGTAGATCTCTCCTCACCTCCCTGTGCGCACAGCATGTGAGAGAGACTGTCGCGAACCTTGCGGTATCGCGGCGACCGAGCACTCGGCATCGGTTCATCCTCCGTTCTTTCATGACGGTGAAGGTCTGCAACGGCCATGCCACTTATGCCACAACGCGGAAAAACATTTTGGTTTTAGCACGATTCATACAAGAAACATGAAACGCATAGACCGATCGCTACTACGAAGAATCAACTGTTTGGAGATCGCGAGACCTGGCAGCCCACCGTCCAATACGCGACTGGTGATTGTTGCCGAGACCGCCTGCGTTGCTGTTGCACCGCTTTGTATCTCCGGGAGCCACGGAACAAACCGGTTGCTGTGCCACCACTCTCATGTTTTTGGCCCGCGATTTGCAAAGTGTTGGGTTGGCATTTTTCGCCTGATCTGCTCCCCCCTTTTCTGCGAGAACTTCAATGACACCATCCACAACTTTGTCCGCGGAGCCAAGTGGCACCAGTCTTCAACAGGACATCAAGACTCGAAGGCGGCGTCTGCCGAATATTGGTCGGCAATCTACCAACACTCAGGAAGCCGCGCGGCCGCAAATCGACCGCAAAGCATTCGCGCGAGGTGTGGCTGAAACCAACTGCGCCTGGTTTATGGTCGCCTTCACACCGATTCGGTCGCTGTTGAAGCAAAAGGTTCGCGAGTGTCTGGGAACCGATCAGTCTGTCCACGAGATCACGCTGGCGCTCATCGTCGACGATGCTCTGGTGCTGGCTTTTGAGGCCAGCCGCCAATGGCATCCGCAGCCACCGTCGCTGGAATGGATTGCTGACTTCTTTCCTCAGGCCATCCACGAGTTCGGCGATCTGGAAATATACGACTATGCATAGAGAAAGCACATCCCGTAGCGGAACTCGTTAAGAGTTTCGATCCTCGCGCCCGTGCTCGTCGAAAGTTCGATTACCACCGCCAGCGTTTGTGGTAGATCGTTTCGATCCTCGCGCCCGTGCTCGTCGAAAGTCTTGACGACTTCCGCTACGCGACAGTTTCTTCCGCCGCGCGTATTATTTCTGCTGACGGATGCGCAGAGTTTCCCCAGCCTCGGGCTTCACGTGCGTCGCCACCAGAATATCTTCTCCGTCGGCCGTGGTCGTCATGATCCCGTGCAACATGATTTCCTGTTCCGTTTTCAAAGAAATTTCAGCTCCGGCGGCGGCTCCAAGATCTGCGGTCACCCGCTGCTGATCAGCCGTCTCGACTGTAATCAACCGAACAGTTTTCTCGCCAAGCCGTCGCGTTCCGATGCGAGCGATCGTTCCCTGAACTCGGTCGCCAAGCCGCGTTGATGTCTGCTGAACTTCGTTGTCGCCGATCTGATATCGTCGAGCCACCAGAACCAGATCATCTCCTGAACGCGTCAACCGACCGGTCGCGACCAGTTTGTCTCCTTCGTTCAGTTGCTGTTTGAATTCGCGTGGTCGACCGAGATCAACCGCAAGCGATCGCCCCTGTTTCGACTTAATCGTGGCGATTCGCCGTAGCACGCCACGAACGTCAATCTGCTTCACGGATACGACTTCACCTGTGAGCCGCACCGGAGTTGTGGGATCGACTTCGCCTGATTTCGCCTTCTCGGCAGCATCGTCTGAATCGCCGTCAAACTCCGTGGCGGCGTCGCGGTTGAACCTGTCACGTTCCGGTGAGACGTCCGCGAAGCGGTCAGAGGTTTCCTGGTATTCCAGCCTTTTCCGTTCGACCAGATCCTGAGCCCGTTCCGTCGTATAAAGGTCAGGGGAAATCCAGTCGTCGTACAGGCCGTAACGGGCGTACGCATTGTGACTTCGGTCGGCGATCTCGGCCGGCGACACTTGAGCGGGCAGATGTGCTGGATTCAGTATGCAGACGAAAAGCAATCCGGCAAACAGTTTGGGCGAAGGGCAATTGGTAAGGGGCATGATGGAATTCCTGTCAGCGAAATAAAGGGTAGATTCATGGAGGACCGGAAGACGCCCGAATGAACGCCTCGCTAAGCTCTGTGGTCAGTCACTCCGTATACGGAAGCCGGTTGAGCAATTGACGTGCCGACCATTCCGAATAGGAATATGTCGTAGCGGAACATGTCGTAGCGGAACTCGTCAAGAGTTTCGGATCGCCCAATCGCGCGCCGCGATCGCACGAAAGTCTTGACGACTTCCGCTACGGAAGCGGCGGATGCGCGATCAGCGACCGCGTTGACCGATGATGGATCAGCGATCGCTCGTGCTTTCAAGCCTGACACCGCCGTCTGATCCATTGGAAATCACAAGCTGCTGAGATTCCTTCACCTGCACACTGACGTCGGAGCCTTGGATTGAAATCGTGACGGGCGTGCAGCGGGTCATGCGCATCATCATTCTCGGCGACATCTCGAATTCGTCGGATGAACCATCGTCCGTTTCCACGACGATTTGGTGCGTTGCTGAGGACTCGTTCGACAAACGGATCTTGAATGCTGCCGATTTCGGTCGTCCGAAGAGCTGAACAGCGTACCAGGTCTGACCGTCGTCCGTCGCCACGGCCACTCCTGTTTGCGTCACGTAGTCGGCCAGCATGTTTTCGCGATGTCCGGGCGAATCGATCCAGCCTTCGACAAACACGTCCGTGAGTTTCTTCGCCGTTGGCTGCGGTCCGGTCCGGTATGCGATGTTTTCTCGAACGACGCAATATTCGTAGCCAGCGGCTTGCGTTCGCTGAGCTGGAGTGCGACCGTCGGCGTGATGGCCATACTTTGACGTCCGAGCCATGAATTCCGCGAATTTTTGCGCCGCCTTCTCCAGATGCTCGTTGGTCTTCACGGCGGGTAAGTCGTGTTCTTTGCGGAAGTCGTTGGTGCGGGACACGATGGATTCCGCGACTTGCGATGCAAGGCTGCCTTCGGACGCTGGTTTCTCCTGAGCGACCGCTGGCAAGCTGGTCAGGACGATCAGAGAACAGATGAAAGTACGCATTGAGATTTCTCCAGTGTGGGTTGTTTTTGTAGCGGAACTCGTCAAGAGTTTCGGACCGCGCAATCGGTTGTTCGCATGAGCCGCCGGAATCGCACGAAAGTCTTGACGACTTCCGCTACGGGGATTCAGATTTCGGAAAGCTGTGGTTCCAACGCTTCAATCGCGGCGACACCGTTTGAATCACGGCCTTCGATGGCCGTCAATCCGTCCGTGGCCATTTGTCTCAGGTCTTCTGCTAATTCTGCAAGTTCCGGATCGGTCATTCCGAAACGACACGCTCGGTAGAGCAGGTTTCGCCAGTTGCTGTCGGCTTGTGATTCCGTCAGCCGATCCAAAGCCATTTGCAGAGTGGCGGGATGATAAATCAGGCCCGTCCAGAAAGCGGCGGTCGCAGCCAGACGGTCGTCCGGCTGAGTGTCAATGGTCCGCACTTCAAGCTGCTTTCCACTACGAACCGGAGTCAACAGGGATGCCAATTGCAGGTCCACCGCACGTTCAAGGTCTGGGATTTCGCCAGTCCGCTTGTCGGAAGGCGAATTGTTGCCGGCCGAATTGGCGAAGAGCGCAATCGCTGCCGGACTGGCCACAGCAACGTACGAAACTTTCGTTGCCAGTCGCGAGCATCAGCGTAATCAAAGTTCACGTGGACTCCCGCCGAGTTCAACATGGCTCGATGAGCGATCGCGGCGTTGTCTGAATAATACCGGCGCATGAGCCGATATCTTCGTTTGGGCAGCCACGGCACGTCCGTGATTTCGGTACTGTCCAAACCCGCCGCCAGCGACATCAATCCATTGTCCTGCAGAGCAGTGTTGAGTGCGGCGAGCCAGTGATGCAGATCATGGATGAGTTCGTCGCAGGTCAGCCGGGCGGGTGAGGACCATTCAATCTGGTTTCCCGGTTCCAGAGTGACCTTGCCCCAATCACCACGCAGCTCCAGCCAGAGCCCCTCCGCTTCAACAGTTGTTCCGCCCAGCAGGCGATGCAGAACACGAAAGACATCCAGCACACAACCGGGGCCATCGTCGTAGCCGATTCGACGACCATTCAGCGTGCGGATGCACAGATGTTCGACTTCCATGCCGACTCGGTGCTGTTCGCGCGAGGTACACCGGTTGCGTAGATTTTGCCGCACGGACTGATGAACCAAGCTTGGTTTTGGCTGAGTCATAATGGGTTGTCCGTCGACGTTGTTTCTGTTTGTCAGATCGATTTTCCTTCGACTTGCGAGGAATGATCGAGGGATTCAGGGAATGGGGACCGTCGAGGTAGCGGAACTCGTCAAGAGTTTCGAGCGATTCCGGCGTCGAGTTGCGCCGTTCGAAAGTCTTGACGAGTTCCATTACGAGGGCGACTAACGGAAAAATAGATCCATGCGATTAGCACAAACTGCAGCGGCAGCCGAGCGATTAGCATCCAGTCGGAAATATCCGGAAACTGTTCCGCGTGGATAAGCATGTGGATGTTCGCCGGGAACACCGCGATGAGTAGCGCAATCAGTCCCCAGCCAGCGGCACGCCTCAGTTTTGGAATTAACACACCAATGCCGCCCAGTACTTCGAAGAATCCCGACACATACACCAAAGCCAGATGAGCGGGCAGATACTGGGGCATGATCCGGACGTAGAAGTTCGGACTGATGAAATGGTTCACCCCCGCCAGCACAAACAGAATCCCAATCAGTCCGACGGACAGTTTCCTGAAATTTTGTGTTCCAGCCATGAAAGAATACTCCGTACGATGTTCCACCATTGAAAAGCCATCGTACGCAGATGAATTTCAATTCCAGGGCGTTGCTATTTAGCGCTCTTCACTTCGGCAAAGCCAATGACGCCCACGGCAACTCGGGGACCGGCGTCGCCCGACGGTTGACTCTTCAGGTCATCCTTGCCCGCATGCACGACAAAGGAACGTCCGAGCACAAAATGCAGCTTTAGACCGTCGGCCTTCTTGTTGACTTCGGCGACTCCTTCCGCGTTCGCGGTGATGTTTCCGAGATCACCGGGATGGCGTTCCTTGTCATCCGGACCGCCGTGCTTTGCTCCTTTAGGGTTGTAGTGGCCGCCAGCAGATTTGCCTGCGGGATCGCGAAGGTCGCCGAATTCATGAATGTGGAAGCCGTGTTCGCCGGGACTCAGTCCCCTGACCTTTCCGGTGACCTGCATGTAACCATCGTGTTGAGTCAGCAGCAATGTGCCTCGCACGTTATTGCCCTGCGTCGGCATCAGCACGGCAACCGCCTGTTGAGGGACGTCCGGCGAGTGAGCTCCGTGTTCGTGCTGATCTGATCCGGAAGGAACCAGCAAAACGGCTGTTTCCAGAATAGCAGCGGCAAGAAATCCGATTGTTGAAGTGTACATAGCAGTGTCCTTTTGACAGTGGGTGTGTTGTTCGCGTCAATGGTGTAAGCAATCGCCGTGCCAAATGTGTTTCGTAGCGGAACTCGTCAAGAGTTTCGGCCAACGCACCCGACGTTAAGACGAATCGCACAAAGGTTTTGATGACTTTCGCTAACGGGGGATCTCGCCGAGTTGACTGCTGAGCCTGCCACTTGGTCGTTCAGCGATCACCGCCACGCCGGACCGCTATGTACGGTCGACAAGTGTCGTCGCCTTTCGCTGGCATAGAATTCGCACAGATCGACCAGCGCTCAGTCGGAGCGGAAAGACTCGAATTCGTGAACAACCTCCGAATGCCGCAGGCCCCAAGTGCTCCGACACTCTTCGCTGATAGGACTCTGCTTCGCGACATTCTTTCAAAGAAACCCCCGACATGTCTGCACTCGCCACCCCCAACCCGTCGTCACAATCTGGTAAGGGATCCTCTGTCAACGATTCCGTGGCGCTGGCGCGCGACCTGCTTGACGAAGTATCGCACGATCGCGGCGAAGACGGCGCTCCCGGACTTGCGGAAGCGCTGCTGCGTGATGCAGTGCGAGTGAACGCCACCGACATTCATCTGGAACCACGCGGTGACGGCGCGGCGGTGCGGTTTCGCATCGATGGAGCAGTGCTGGATGCCGCCGTGCTGCCAACCGCGGTGATGGAGCGTCTGGAAAATCAATTGAAAGTGGCTACAGGTCTGAATCCGATGCCGGCATCGCAACCTCAGTCGGCTCACTGCACCACGGTCGTCAATGGCGAAGAGATCGACATTCGCTTGTCGGCATTGTCTGCGTTCGGCGGCGAGCGGTTGACGGTGCGCATGCTGAGATCCGGTCGGCTGAAACCGCACGAGTCCAACCAGATGCCTGACCGGCAGGACATTGATCGCTTTCTGGAACGACTGCGGCAGCGGGAAGGCATGCTGCTGGTGACCGGGCCGACGGGAAGTGGTAAGACGACGACCGTCTACGGTTTGATTCACGAACTTTCCAAAGATGCCTGCAGCGTGATCACAGTCGAAGACCCTCCCGAATTGAAACTGGATACGGTGACTCAGTTTGCCGTCGACAAAGAGCACGGCCTCTCGTTTGCCGCCGGAATTCGCGCTGGCCTGCGAATGGATCCCGACTACATGTTGATCGGCGAACTGCGCGACCGGGAGTCTGGTCGAGCGGCTTTGGACGCAGCGACAACCGGGTGCTCAATTCTGGCAACGCTGCATGCTCGGGATGCTGCCGGGGTTCTGACCAGTCTGCGAAAGTGGGACGCGGACAACTACGAAATCTCCACCTTGATTTCGGCCGTGGTGGCCCAGCGACTGGTGCGTCGACTGTGTTCGTTTTGCCGCAGCCAAGCCGTACTAACGGACGAGGAACGATCATGGTTCGAATTGACGCAGCTTGAGTCACCGCAGAAAATTG
This sequence comes from Fuerstiella sp., assembly GCA_041688835.1. Lineage (GTDB taxonomy): Bacteria > Planctomycetota > Planctomycetia > Planctomycetales > Planctomycetaceae > Fuerstiella. Next base: position 2,993 of record JBDNHJ010000355.1, on the reverse strand, counting down.
CTCGAGCCACCGGATGCCCGATGTGTCACGGCACTGGGTACAGTGGACGTACGGCCGTGTTTGAAGTCTGGATTCCGCAGGAGTCTGATCGGCGGTTGTTGATGGAGAACGCCGATGAACGTGAGCTTCGTCGCCATCTTGCAAATCGTGGTCACCGCTTTCTGCTGACCGATGCCATGGCTCGAGTCTCCGCCGAAGAGACAGACATCAGCGAAGTCCGGGCCATGGGCGGCGTCGGAGCCAGCCTGGACGCCATGCGAGCCGTCTCGTAGCCTCCGTCTCTACGGGGTACGGGGCGTTCACGCGACCGAGGCGACCAGCACCGGATGAGGGGACCGGTTTTTGAGGGCAAACGAAACTCTTGACGAGTTCCGCTACGTTAGCAAGCTAATCGACGTAGCGACCACGCACCGAAACGTGTCTGCAGCTACCATTGATGCAGTTGTCAGGCGTTATTCGTCGCGACCGTCGGTGCGGCCGGGAGGACTGGTCGCTTCGACAGCCACGATGTCCTCGACGACGCGATACTTATGAGGCGATCCTTTCGGCATCATCCACGATTCACCTGCACAGACGGTCGCGGTGTCGCCGTCCACTTCGATTTCCAGTGCGCCGCTGATCACGTAGCCGACTGTTTCGTAGTCCCGTCCTTCTGACTGGCATTGTTCTCCGGCGCATTCTTCCCAGCGTCGCAACGCCACGAATTCGCCGCAGGCAAGATAGTCTTGCCCCATGTCGCCAGTACCGGAATTTTTCGATCTGTTCATCTGTGAGGTACGCATCGTAATCTGCTTTCGTTCATTCAGGGGTGATTCGTCTTTGAGAAGCCGCCAACGTTTGAGGCGACGATTGCCGTTCGGTTGCAAGTCTTATTCCAAATCCAGCGATCAGTTCGACAAGTAGTGGAAGTCGTCAAGAGTTTCGGACTGCGTAGGTACAATCGTCGAAAGTCTCGACGACTTCCGCTACGTTTGATTTTCGAAAATACCAAGCAAACAGATCACTGGCCGGTCAGCAACCGCTATGGTCGATCAGCGCACAGAAAAACCGGTCGCCAGTATCGACGATCGGTTAGTCTGAGTTGATATTGAATTCGCTCAGCGTCGAAGACACTACTCTTCCGTTTGTTGATTTCTGTCATCTTCGTACTGTTTTGAAAGACGACGGGCTTCGTTCAGGTGCTGTTCGACCTGTTTGGTCGCGTCGCTGATCAGCTTCTGAAAATCATCGTCGCCGACGGATTTCATAGCCTTCAATTCGGCCAAAGCCCATGTATGCTGCCCGATTTGAAGCCCCAGAAAGCCCATGTCAAAATCCTGTCCTTTGTACTTGGACAGCATTTCGGTACTGGATTGCAGGTAGTTGGAAGTCGCTTGCCGTTCGATGCTCAGAATCTGCTGCAGCAGCCCGTTAGCAGACTTTTTCTGCCGACGGTGGTCGGTTTGGTCAGCGGTGACTTCTCTGTCTGCTGCCTGCTCGCCCACCGTTTCTTCGCGTTCGACCGGCGGCGAACCGCGAAATCCGGTCGCGTGAGGTTTTCCGGCGCTGTCGAGCGTCGTGATGGCGGCAATGTCAGGAGCGCTGTCGCTGAGCTGCCGGTTGAGTTTCGCATGGGCTCGATGCAATGTGTTGGCGAACTGCATCACATCCTCCGACGACGTTTCTCGTGCCGCCATGTCGCTCATCAGAATCGTGCTGTGATTCATCAGCATGAGTTTTCCGGCGAAGTATTCCGTCAGCATCTGCTGCCGCCCGTTCGACGTTCTCGCCTTGTGCTCCTTCGTCTTCTGATCGTCCGCGACACCGACAGAACAGATGGCCGCCAGCAGTGTGAGAGTGAAAGCGTTCTTGAGGTACTTCATTGTCTTGGTTCCTTTCCGGGGAATCGTTGGGTGCGTCACCATGCAGCGAGGTCTGCTGCGAGGGCTTGACGTCTAAAGATGTTCCTAGGAAGTGATGCAGCTACTGTGCCAATGACCTTCGCGAGACTTCACCGATGCGAAAAGTTCGGTAAATATTGCGGCAATCCGATCTCCACGTTGAAGAAACGCATTGGTCCGTCGTAGCCAGAGTCGTCCAGACCAGTGCTTTCAACATGCGTTTTCGCTGCGTTTATCGAGAATTCGTTTGGTCGAGCAGTGAACGGAGTCTCGATTGTTTGTTCGCTTGGGTGGCGGCTTCTGGGGACCGCGAATGTGTTTTCGGTCGCGAGTCATGTCGATGCCGCCGACGATTGTGCGAACTTCTGCGGCGAAGTCGGCTGTCGAAATCGATTCCATTTCTTCCCAACGTTCGTTGGGTAACGCGATCAGCATTCCGTCGGTCGCTTCGGCGATTTCCAACGCGACGTAATCGTGCGACAGCAATTCGGCTTCTTGGCGACCATGCTCTGAAGCGATCGCTGCTTTCATGACGGCGAATGCGTTGTACGCCATCAGCGCCGACGCGAAACAGAACAAGGCCGCTTTGGAATAACACAACGGTTTGATTTCGCAGTTCATCGCCACGGTCATATGTCGCAATGCTGTTTCGATTTTCCAACGCGTTCGGTAGAGCTTCGAAACCGCCACAGCATCCGCCTTGTCACGCGGCAAGTTGGTCAGCAGCACGACTTTGAACTTCAGCGTGCAAAATTTTCGATCAGCGATCCGTAACTGCTTCTTTTCAAGCGTTTCAATCACATCATCCAGACCGCGACGCTCCTGCGAGTCGGCGTCTTCCAGAGGAAAGAAATCGCTGACGGCGTTGAACCTGGGATCGTAGACCACCAACGACTGACCGGGCAAACGCGCGGGGCGATGCCCACGCTGTTATTAACTCCACACGAAACTACCAAGATCTATGCAAAGACGTGTGCAATCTGTGATTGGCGAAAGAAGCCTTTGATTCGATCGGGAAATCCGGAGATATTGTCGAGAATGCGTTCGAGTGTTGCCCGGAAGTCTGGGGTGTCTCCCGGAAGTGGTTCGTTCTTCAGATTCTGTTTGACGTCG
>JBDNHJ010000354.1:0-44242 GCA_041688835.1 Fuerstiella sp. | reverse complement strand
GCGCTACTGGCTGGCTTCATGGTTCTGCTTTCCATCCATGATCTGCTCACTCAGAATGACATCGACATCGGCCAACTTCAAAGAATCGCTCAGACCGCGATGCCGTTCAAAATACCGCTCTGACTTGTGTAGATACCAATGAGCGCAGCGCGAGGGAGAGGTCGGACCAGCGGAGCGATGTCCGGCAGAGGGCTTCGCATGTCAAATCGGAAATCTTAAATCAAAACTCGGCTATGCAAAGCCCTCCCCCGAACTTGCTCCGCTCGTTCGACCCCTCCCATGCCTTCGGCGGGAGGGGTTGCCGATGGCTCAAGCGACACCGCCAGCCTACGGCAATCGCTGTCCCTCAGAATGCGTCGCCTCGACAGGGTTGACATTCGGAGCAACTTTAGCGCTCATCCCGCTCCTATCTTTTTTCCTAAACAGAAGGCCTGCTTTAGGTTTTCGGCGTGTCTGAGTCCGGTACACTTTCGCTATGGCTAAACATCACACAATTGACGGCATTAAACTGCACATGGCGACCGCTGACTCCAGCACGGGGGAATGGATTGGTCAGGGAGAAGTCCTGAAACAACTGCTGGCTTGCTGGCTTGTCGTGGACGAAAAGGATCTTCCGTTGGCTCCTAGGCTGGTGGGCACACCGGGCATTGGCAAGACCACGCTGGCGATTTCGGGAGCTCGCGTTCGCCAGCAGGATCTGTACATTTATCAGTGTACAGCCGATACGCGTCCGGAAGATCTGCTGGTGACGCCCGTGCTGGCCGAAAGCGGCAAAATTGCGTATCACGCATCGCCACTGGTCACCGCCATGATGACTGGTGGCATCTGCATTCTGGACGAAGGCAACCGCATGAACGAAAAATCATGGGCCAGCCTCGCTCCACTGCTGGATCATCGCCGCTATGTCGAATCGATTGTGGCCGGAATTACGATTCATGCGCACGCGGATTTCCGCTGTGCCGTGACGATGAACGAAGACGAATCCACCTTCGAAATTCCCGACTACATCCTGAGCCGTCTGCAACCCACCTTAGCTTTGGGACATCCGACGCGCGACGACGAAATGGCAATTCTGAAATATCACCTGCCGTTTGCTGACGATCAGATGCTGAGCCTGACGGTCGATTTTTTGCAGGAAGCTCATTCGCTGAATCTGGACTTTTCCACTCGCGACGGCATCAACATCTTGCGGTTCGCGTTGAAGCGATTGTCCCAGGATCGCGAACATCCCATGGCCCGCGACGATGCTTGGCGAGAATCCTTAGAACGATGCTTGGGCGACGACGCGGTGGATTTGAAATCGCTGGCCGAACGGAAGAGTCAGTCCTTGGGAGGCAACGTTGTTCCGATGGGATTGGGAGACTTCTTCTTTGCTCCCGGCGATCCACTGCACCCAGATTTCGATGATGATGACGACGACGACGATTCAGCGTTTGACGACGACAGTCCTTTCGACGACGACAGACCACCGTTCGGCGGCGACGTGCCGTTTTGAATTTCGGTCGATCGCAGTATGTGTTCTCGTTCTGCGACGAGCCCGGAGGCCTGTAGCCTCACATGTTTTTGTTGGTGAAATGTGAATTGCCATCTGCGACTCAAGCCCGAATGGGCTGACACAGAGCAATGACGGTTTCGTGCATTTCTGTCGGCCCTCCGGGCTTGTTTTTGCATGGTGCAGAGACTTCCGGTGGCTCACGCCACCGGCAGAGGCTGTGTCGGCCTTCCCTGCTGAATCGCATTCTGTGTGTTGGCCGGAACTCCGCCCTCAGCGGCTTGTTCCAGCCTACAGTTCTTGCCAGACACAAAGTGGCCCCGTCCAGTTAGTCTCCACCGAAAGCTTGCCAAACTGATCTACCAAGGTTTCCACCACGGCTTTTTGCCGGGTTGTCTGGGAGCTGGCCCTTTTGATCTTGGTGGCGGATCGTCTCCAGAAGTGATCACGATGTTTTCGGGCAGCAGAACGCAACTCAGTTCGCCCATCACGCCCCCGGTTGTGTCTGTGCCGATCACGCCTTGGCCGAAGCGAACTTCTTTCAGGGGCACATGGCCCACAACGACTGTGACCGGGCAGTCCGCTGGCGCCGATCCTCGCACAAACGACTTGTCATACAGCCAAGCCGGATGAGCCAAGCTGTAGTCTCGCTCTCGAAGAATGTTGACCTGCATGTTAAAGGGCAGGTTGACATCCAGCCCGGCGTGAACAAACAAGTACTTGGCATGCTCAACACTCCACGGCAAATCAGACATCAACCGAGCATGTTCTTCCGGCAGGGCTTCGCGTAGCGCCTGCAGGTCGCCAAAGGGCACGCCGTAAGAGTCGAACGTCTTGTCGGAATCGTAGTGCGGCAGCCAGCGTCCGGGCCAGTCGACGAAATCGGGAACTTCGATCAAGCCAATCGAACCCGCCATCGCCAGTTCGTGATTGCCACAAACCCAAGTCACTTTTTCGTGTTGAGCGGCCAGTTCGCAATACACGTCGACAGCGCCTTTGGGGTCGGGGCCACGGTCCACCAAGTCGCCGATGAACACAATCCAGCGATCAGCGATCCCCGGAACCGCAGCCAGTTTCTGGATCACTCGACGAAGCTTGTCAACCTGACCGTGGACATCGCCAATTACGGCAACAGGTCCGTCGATTCTGGTTGGGACGGATGGCATGAGTGATCACTTCCTGATACTGAACGACCGCTGAAAATCGGCTTGAGAACGATGTTTTGGCTGGAGCGACAGGATATCGCCATCAATCACAATGTGGCAAGGCAAGAGCCGCATGCTGGTCATTGTTGAGACGCAAAAACGCTTCGCCGTCTCACACAAGTTCCGGTTTGCTTGACCACCTGCACGTGACCAGCGGACTTGCAAGGGGCGAATCTGGGAGGCCTCTCGCGGTTTTTGCCGAAAAGTACAAATCGAGTGGCATTGGGCGTAAGCCTAGGCCGCTGAAAAACTGGAGTTGCAGTGATATCGGGTTGCGCAAGTTTTGTTCCGTTCCATGCAGGTGTCTGCGATTCAGCCCGGAGGCCGACACATCCCTTGCCGGTGGCGTAAGCCACCGGAACGAATGCCGAACATCTAGCCCGGAGGGCGACACAAGCCCGGTGGCCAGCTCAGACTTGTGTCGGCCTCCGGCCTTTGGGCTTACGTTTTCCTTTTCCGGTGGCTCACGCCACCGGCAAAGGATCTGTCGCCCTCCGGGCTAAGCAACATGGAATCAAAAGCGGAAAAATGTTTCCTTATTCGATCGGTGTCAACCCCGAAGTTTCAGCACCCTAGCGTAATCCGGACGGCATTCGCTTTTACGCTACTTTGCGGGGGGCATTGACATCGATCGCGGCCAGCGCCTGAGACCATTCTGGGGGAGTTCGCGCCAGTTGCCGCGTGACCCACATGTGTATCGCGGCATTCCAGCGTCCAGACTTCAGTAGCAACTGTCCCAAACGTAGCCTCACAGCCGCCCATGGCAAACAGCGCAGCGGCGGCGATTGTGCCTGTTGCAGCAGCACAGGAGCCCAGAAGATCGAACTATCAATAGCTCGCAACCCTTGCGCCGTGTACAACTGCTGGAGATTGCCGGTCAGATGGCGATTTTCTTTGAGGTGCGTTGGGCGCGACCAATGGATGGCCCAAAACGGTGCGTGGACAAACATCACGCCGTCCGGCTTTAACCAGCTGGCAAACAGCTTGACCAAGTTTTGCGGTTGAGGAACATGTTCCAGCACGTCCAAGCACACGATCACATCCAGAGACGCGGGTGCGATTTCGTCGAGGCTTGGGAGGTGCGTGACTTCGACTTCGTTTTTTGAAAACACATGCTGAGCATACTGCTGACATCGCAACGACGGTTCTAAATAGCTGACGTCGTGACCGCGCTGCGCCAACCAAGCACTGTCGAAGCCCAGTCCGTCGCCGAAGCAAAAAATCTTGCTGTTGTCTTTTTGCATGTGCTTCAACCGCGAGCCAATGAAGTCTCGCATTTCCTGCTTCACACGGCAGGTATTCCAAACCGTCGTTTCGTACAAAAACGCATCGGAGTCTCGATAGAATTCGTCCAACTGGTCGGAAGCGACGTATCTTGAAATCCTCTGTTCGCCGAGGCTTTTCAGGACGTTGGTGCCGATTTCCTTGGCTTCAGCCATCAGGCGTCGATGGACGTCTGCGGCATTTTCGTTTGTGATTCCGGCGATCAGCTGAATCACATCCGGAACGTCGTCTAGCGGTTTTAGCAGTTCGGTCTGCATGTCAACTTTGATGCCTGTTGCGAATGTGACGGCGCTGTGCGATGGATGTGGGGACGTTGGGGAATTCGTTGCGCGGTGGTTTTTAGCAGGGCTTATTCCGCCAAGGACGCCATGTCTGGGCAGGTGCAGATCAGGTGGCGGTCTCCATAAACGTTGTCGACACGGCTGACAGGTGGCCAGTATTTGAAGTCTCGCAACCACGCGGCCGGATAAGCGGCTTGCTGTCGTGAGTACGGATGATCCCAATCGTCGGACAACAGAATGTCTGCGGTGTGTGGAGCGTTCTTCAAAGCGTTGTCGTGTCGGTCAGATCGCCCGTCGCGAATGTCCATGATTTCGCCATGAATGGCAATCATCGCGTCGCAGAACCGATCCAGTTCCGCCAGTGATTCGCTTTCGGTTGGTTCCACCATCAGCGTGCCACTGACCGGCCACGACATCGTGGGCGCGTGGAAGCCGTAGTCCATCAACCGCTTGGCAACGTCTTCGACTTCCACACTCGCAGATTCTTTGAAGGGACGCAGGTCCAGAATGCATTCATGAGCCACCAAGTGGCTGGATCCGCGGTACAGCACCGGATAATAATCCTGCAGTCGGTGAGCGATATAGTTGGCGTTCAGGATGGCGATCTTTGTGGCGTCTGTCAGGCCGTCGGCTCCCATCATGGCAATGTACATCCACGAAATCGTCAGAATGCTGGCACTGCCATACGGGGCCGCACTGACCGGGCCAATGTTGCTGTGCAGATGAATCGGGTGTCCTGGCAAAAACGGGGCCAGATGTTCTGCGACACCGATCGGGCCCACGCCCGGGCCGCCTCCACCGTGAGGAATGCAGAACGTTTTGTGAAGGTTTAAGTGACACACATCCGCGCCGATTTCGCCGGGAGAACACAGCCCCAATTGAGCGTTCAGGTTGGCTCCATCCATGTACACCTGACCGCCGAGATCATGCACGATGTCGCAGATATCCTTGATGCTTTCTTCGAAAACACCGTGCGTGGATGGGTAGGTCACCATCAATGCGGCCAGCGAATCTGCATGCTCCGCAGCCTTGGCTTTGAGGCTCAGCACGTCGATGTTGCCGTCATCGTCGCAATCGACAGCCACGACTTTCATCCCCACCATCACGGCGCTGGCGGGGTTGGTTCCGTGAGCGGACGATGGGATCAAGCACACGTTACGATTGCTGTCGCCATTGGATTTGTGGAACTCACGAATGGCCAACAGCCCAGCGTATTCGCCTTGCGATCCGGCATTGGGTTGCAGCGAAACCGAATGGAATCCGGTGCATGTGGCCAGCCATGATTCCAGCTGTTGAATCATTTCCAGATAGCCCAGCCACTGATCCTTGGGCGCGAATGGATGAATGGCGTTGACTTCCGGCCAGCTGATCGGCGCCATCTCTGAAGCGGCGTTCAGCTTCATGGTACACGACCCCAGCGGAATCATGCTGGTGTTGAGTGCCAGATCTTTCGATTCCAAACGATGCAAGTAACGCATCATTTCGGTTTCGGTGTGATAGGTGTTGAACACCGGTTGCTGCATGTAGTCTGGCTGACGCTGCAGTGAGTGACCGACGGCGGTCGCTTCGACGGCGACGGCCGTCGCGCCGAACACTTGTAGCAGACTTTCGACTTCGGCGTCCGTCGTTTTTTCGTCCAGTGTGATGCCGATGTCGCCGTCTTCACTGGCCGCAAATTGGCGAAGATTAAATCCCGCCGCTGCGGCGCGATCGATAATGTCGTTGGCGTTTTTGCACGATACGCGGATGCAGTCGAAATAACTTTCGCTGCGCAGTTGGCAGCCGATGGCAGTCAGAGATTCCGCCACGGTTTTGGTCTGCCGATGAATTCGATTCGCGATTTCTCGCAGTCCCTTCGGTCCGTGGTACACGGCGTACATGGAGGCCACCACCGCCAGCAGCACTTGAGCCGTACAGATATTGCTGGTCGCTTTGTCACGACGAATGTGTTGCTCTCGAGTCTGCAACGCCAGTCGATAGGCTGGTCGGCCGTGTACGTCTTTCGAAACACCAACGAGGCGTCCGGGCAGCTTGCGTTTCATGGCGTCCACGCAGGCGATCCACGCCGCGTGTGGTCCGCCGAAGCCCAGTGGAACTCCAAACCGTTGACTGTTGCCGATGGCGATGTCTGCGCCGAGTTGACCTGGAGCCTGCAGCATTGTCAGGGCCAGCAGGTCAGACGCCATCACGACTTTGGCCTTGGCTGCATGAGCACGCTCGGCGAACGCGCGGTAGTCTTCGATGTGACCATTGGTGTCCGGATACTGCACCAACACGCCGAACACGCCGTCGTGGAATTCAAAACTGCTGTGATCGCCGACGATAATTTCGATGCCCAGCGGTTCGGCGCGAGTCTGCAGGACGCTGATGGTTTGAGGGTGACAGGCGGCAGACACGAAGAACGTTTTGGCGTTGCGATGTCCCGCCGCACACATGCTCATGGCTTCCGCAGCAGCCGTGCCTTCGTCCAGCAGCGATGCGTTGGAAACGTCCATGCCGCTGAGTTCCGTGATCAGCGTTTGGAAGTTCAGGCAGGCTTCCAATCGTCCTTGAGAAATTTCGGGCTGGTAGGGAGTGTAGGCCGTGTACCAACCGGGATTTTCCAGAATGTTGCGAAGAATCACGGTCGGCGTGATGCAGTCGTGATAGCCCATTCCGATCAGTGAACGTTTGACTTGGTTGCGGCCCATGATCTGCTTCAGCCACGCCAATGCTGCCGTTTCGCTTTTGGCGGCGGGCAGTTCGAACGGTTGCTGCCGCTGAATATTGGCAGGCACGGCGGCGGCCACCAGAGCATCGACGGAATCGAAGCCCAGTGCGTTCGCCATCTGCAAAGCGACGGCCGGAGTCACGCCGAGATGGCGATTCCGAAACGCATCCTGAGGAATGCAGGTTGTGGTCTGAGGCTGATCAATGAGTTGTGTGGTAGACATGCGAAAGCTGATTGTTAAAGGTAACGATCGTTCACTGAGTGTGTTGAATAACGTAGCCGTTTTTTCTGTAGCACAGTGGTCTCCACCGTGAATTAAACGTAGCACGGTGGTCTCCACCGTGAATGCCGACCGCACCAAGTCACGGTGGGGACCACCGTGCTACGATTTCTGCCGACATTGCTAAACCGGGGCGTCCGGAACTTTCCAACCGTGTTTTTCGAACAGCGGCACATAGATCGAAGAGACCCACAGCCGATCCTCTGGATTCGGGATGTGAAAGTAATTGTGGGGATGAACCATTTCGTCAGAATCAGAAGTCAGATTGATCACGTATCGATCAGGCAAACCACGTCGACTTAAAAACCGCAGTTCGAATGGTTCGAGCAGCAGCGGGTTCATGGGATCGAAAACTCCCAGATGCTGTGTGCGAGCCTGCTGGACGGCGCTGCGAGCCATCTGAAGTTCACGATCCGTGGACGCCAGTTCTTGGGCTTTGCCTGGCGGGATCACCGCCTTGGCGACAGAATCGGGGCGGTCCCACGGATTCATGTTCGGCCAGATAAAATACGGAAAGGCCAAGCCCTGTTGCAGCATGCGCATGTTGTAGGTCGCCGGGCGTGGCGTCGGAACTGTGGCGGATGGCTGATCACGATTCACGGTACACAAAAAACGTCCGTAGCCGTCCATGACTTCGAAACCGAAGGCCAAATAGTAGCCGAAGGTTTCTGCGGTCTGCCCCATGATCTCCATGTCCTGAGTGATCATCGCACGCAAACCATCGGTCGCCGTGGCCGCATGTTCGGCGTGAACAGTGCCCGGCTGGCCCACAACTTTCGACTGAATCCACGTCCGCAGATCATCTGGCACCGCGCCGGCTGGACCGCCATGATAGGCACCCCATTGGCTGTCGAATGGAGTGGTCAAAAAGTCATTCCATTCCGGCTTGTCCAGATCCACGAATCGAAACTTGGGACCGGGAAAGACAAAGCTCACTTCGGGCGTATCAATTCCCAGCAGCCGGACACCAATATTGCCCTTGGGCATAACGTTCAGCGTGTCTCCATCATGAACGTGCTGCGCAACAGATCCTGGGAGCCCAGAATACAGTCCCGGAACGGCGATTCCCGTGGTGCGATTGTTTTCGGAGTCCGTGCGAATAGCTTTCGGCATAGATGTCTGTTCTGCCTAACAATCGGCGGCTGGCGGGGGACTGGCCGGGCCTTGGTGAATGACCGAGACCTCGAAATGGACGGCGTGCGCGGGGATTGTACCCAAAATAATTCTGATTCGCAGTCCGAGAGCTCCAAAAGTCAACGCTGACCGACGAATTTCGTGGCCCAAACAACCCACAACGCCATCACAAAGCATTTCTGGGCAGCAGGCAACGTCCGGGCCGACGGTACATCAGGCACGAAATAAGCACCCATGGATCATTTTTCGTACAAAACCATCAAACTTGTGCATGGGTGCTTAGGGGGATACTTTCCAACACTTGGACGGGAAGCTTATCCTACGCAGGCTCGGCCACTGCATTGGACCCTGAATCGGCCTTGCTGCTACTTTTCGTAACGAGACCTGCCATATGTTCCGAACCCAAAACGTGCTGATGTTCATTTGTCTCGCTGTCACCGCAGCACAGGCGGTGGCGGACAGTCGTCCGAATGTTGTGCTGGTGTTTATTGACGATATGGGGTGGGGCGACTTTTCTTGTTTCGGCAACACAGACGCCAGCACTCCGAACATCGACCGGATGGCTGCAGAAGGTGTCCGATTCGAACAGTTCTATGTCAATTCTCCCATCTGCTCTCCGTCTCGGACAGCGATTTCGACGGGCCAATATCCTCAACGCTGGAAGATCACATCGTACCTCAACAATCGCGACCACAACATCCAACGCGGCGTCGCGCAGTGGCTGGACCCGAACGCTCCGATGCTGGCCAGATCACTGCAGCAAGCCGGATATGCCACCGGACATTTCGGCAAGTGGCACATGGGCGGACAACGAAATGTCGACGACGCTCCGGCAATCACGACCTACGGCTTCGATCAGTCACTGACGAATTTCGAAGGCATGGGGCCGAAGCTGTTGCCACTGACAATGAAGCCCGGCGACCAGCAACCCGGACGCATCTGGGCAGACGCAGAACGACTTGGAGACGGCTTCCGATGGATGCAGCGTTCAAAAATCACCAGCGGCTTTGTCGACGCCGCGATTCCGTTCATCACACAAGCGGCCGCTGACAACAAACCGTTCTATGTGAACCTCTGGCCGGACGACGTTCACGGACCATTCTGGCCGCCGGTCGACAAATGGGCGGACGGCAAACGCGGCTTGTATCATTCTGTGCTGCAAGAAATGGATCGCCAGCTGGGCAAACTGTTCGACACCATTCGCAACACAAAATCGCTGCGGGACAACACGCTGGTGCTGATTTGTTCGGACAATGGCCCGGAACAGGGTGCTGGTTCGGCCGGTCCGTTTAAAGGCTACAAGACGCAGCTTTACGAAGGCGGCATCCGGTCATCGTTGATCGTGTGGGCTCCTAAAATGGTGGCGAAGCCAAACCACGTCGATCGCGATTCTGTGTTCTCAGCCATCGACCTTGTGCCCACACTGCTAACGCTGACGGGGACAGTTCCACCTGCAGGTGTGCAATTCGATGGCGAATCGTTGCCCGACACGTTACTGGGCAAAGGCGGTCCGGCGCGACAAGCGCCGATTATGTTTCGACGTCCTCCCGATCGAGATGCTTTCTATGGCGACAGCGATTTGCCGGACCTTGCCATCCGAAGCGGTCAGTGGAAACTGCTGTGCGAATATGACGGTTCTGATCCAGAATTGTATGACCTCACAACCGACATCGGTGAAGCTCACAACATCGCGGCACAACACACAGAAGTTGTCGCCAAACTGGCGGCGATGGTGATTGCATGGCATCAATCGATGCCACCGGACGACGGCGCGACGTATGTCGAACCTCAGAAAAAGAAACGCCAGCCGTAGGCTGTGAGTCTGGTAACTGTGAACGCGGACCAAGCGTTCTTTGGGAGAAAAAGCGTGAACCATCTTCGGGGACGCGCGTCTAAGCCGGCAGATAAGAAACCTGTGTTCAGCAACTTGTTGTGGAGAACGGCGATGTTGAACCGGAATGCGAGCGCGGCCAGAGCCGCAACTTGGAAGGTAGCCGGATACGGTTGGCCGGGCCGCACTGCTAACGCGGTTCACTCGCAAAAGTGATGAGGGTTCGAATCCCTTGCCTTCCGCTTCCCATTTGCCGGCAGAGAGTGCGATCATGGATCTCTGCAGTTTATTGTTGGGTGGCTGTGGCTGGACTGAGCGTGCGAAGGAAGCCCCGGAGTTTCGCTCGTACCTCGCTCCAACCCCGGCCACCCTTACCGGCAATCATCTGTCAGCACACCCACCGCCAGACGCCAATGGCGCTGATGGCATTGATTCTGATTGAGCCAGAAAAATTACGGCTTTCGATTTCGCAGCCAGACATTTTCCGGTTCGGCCTCCGTCTCTATTTGCGGAGCTGGATCGGTCTCCGGATCTGTGTCTTCAACAACTGGAGGCACACGTTTTTTGTGCTTTCGCCGCAGCGCGTACAAGTACAGGCTTTCTACCTTCGCTCGCGCCCACGGCGTTTTTCTTAGAAACTTCAGGCTCGACTTCACGCTGGGATCTGTCTGAAAACAGCGAATTGAAATCCGCTGGCCGAGGTCTTGCCAGCCGTAGGTTTCGACAAGATGTTCCACAATGGCTGCCAGCGTGACGCCGTGCAGGGGGTTCCGGGGTTGCTGTGAGTTGTCTGGCATGATGTGGTGAATGCGCTTGCTGCAAAAACAGCCAGTGAATGGAAACCGCCGTCGATCCGGCCTGCTCCGTAGTCTACTCAGCGAACCGACGTCATTTCTAGGCGACGACGATCCACAGCAATGATGGGAAAGTTTCTGGAAGTGTTTTGGTTCCGCAAGTGACCTGAACGGCAAACGCTGCCACCCAAATCGCGTTGGCCCTGCAAAAATGCGACATCAGGCATGACAAGCTCTGCAAGCCCGCGGGTGCGGGTGAAACCGGGAAGGGGGGCGGCGAGATGGGGGCGAGATTGGAGCGAGGAGGGAGCGAGGAGGGAGCGAGGAGGGAGCGAGGAGGGAGCGAAACCCCGGGGGCTTCCTTCGCAAGCTCAGTCCAGCCCCGGCCACCCGAAGACCGAAGACCGAAGACCGAAGACCGAAGACCGAAGACCGAAGACCATGAGCGCACCCCGCGCCCGCAGCCGGACATTCCCCGCTGTTCATCGCAGCTGATGCCGATACAATGCGGCCGTCATGCGGATTTTTGGGCATGTCGCAAATCGCAGTTTTTATCAGCAATCACGGAGTTCCCAGTGTCACGGAAATGGTCGTTTCACCCTCATGACGAAGCTGCAATTTCAAAGCTCAGCCAACAATTACGAGTGACGCCGTTGATGGCGCAGGTTCTGATTGCGCGAGGTTATACAACGGCCGAAGACGCCAAGCGGCATCTGGAACCGAAGCTGAGTTATCTTCACGAACCGATGCTGTTGCCGGGAGTTCCCGAAGCGTCGCAGCGAATCGTGCAGGCGGTCAAAGACAAGCGGCGCGTGACCGTTTATGGAGACTACGACGTCGACGGCGTGACTTCCACTTCCCTGCTGTGGCACTGCCTAAAACTGCTAGGCGGCAACGTGGACTACTACATCCCGTGCCGCATGGAAGAAGGCTACGGCCTCAACGAAGCCGCCATCCGACAACTGCACGAAGAAGATTCCTCACGCTTATTGATCACGGTCGACTGCGGAATCGCCAGCGTCAACGAAGCCGCAGTCGCCAAAGAAATCGGCCTCGAACTCATCATCACCGACCACCACACCATCGGTGACGAACTTCCCGACGCCGCCGTGTTGGTGCATCCTCGCCTGCCCAACACCGAGTATCCATTTGGAGACCTGTGCGGTGTCGGCGTGGCCTTCAAACTGGCGTGGGCCGTCTGCCAGCTTGCGGGAGACGGACAACGTGCCAGCCCACGGATGCGTGAATTTCTAAAGTCCGCCGTTGGTCTCGCAGCCATCGGCACTGTGGCCGATGTGGTGCCGCTGGTGGACGAAAACAGAATCATCGTGCGTTACGGTCTGCACAGTCTGCGAGAAAACCCATCCCTAGGACTCAAGGCACTGCTGAAGATTTGCAACCTCGACGAAAAGCCGCAGTTGACCGCCGAAGATATCGGCTTCGGCATCGGTCCCAGAATCAACGCTGCCGGCCGACTGGGGCAGGCTCGCTTAGCAGTGGAAATGCTAACCACAGAAAACCCGGAACGCGCCTATGCGCTGGCGGCGTACGTGGATGAACTGAACAAAAACCGCAAAACGGTGGAACGTCGAATCACCAAAGAAGCCAAGGAAATGATCGAACAGCATCCAGAATGGGCCGACCACCCAACGCTGGTGTTGGCCAATCATGACTGGCATCAAGGCGTGATCGGAATCGCAGCCAGCCGAATTGCGGAAACGTTCGAAAAGCCGACCGTCGTGATCTCTCTCAAAGACGATGGCACCGGCACCGGCAGTGCTCGATCGTTTGCCGGCTTCGATATGTATGCTGGCCTAGAAGCCAGCCAAGAATTCATAATGCGATTCGGCGGCCATAAATTCGCCGCAGGCCTGACCGTGGATGCCAAACAGATCGACGAACTGCGGACTTCATTAGCCAACTGGGCCAAGCTGAATTTTCATCCCACCGAAGACGACCTCGCACTGCATGTTGACGCCGAGGTCCATCTTTCCGAAGTCACGCGCCGCGCCGTGGCCGAACTCGAACACCTCGGGCCATTCGGGGCGTCGAACCCCAAGCCACGTTTTGCTGCTGTGCGAGTGGACCTCGCGGAGCCTCCAAAAACAATGGGCGAAGGCGCTCAGCACCTCGCACTGCGATTGCAACAGCACAACACAAAATTGCGAGCCATCGCGTTTGGCCGTGGCGAATGGGCGGCGGAAATCGCGGCCGTCGCAGGACCGCTGGCCATCAGCTTTGCGCCACAGATCAATTCATTCCGCGGCTACGAGAGCGTGGAATTACAATTGCACGACTGGAAACCGCCCGAAGCGAAACCATAGTTCGCCGCGTGCGGATCCTATGGTCAAGAAGCCAACCTGCCACGATTGCCGATTTAGGCAAACAGCGCTGGAATCACGTGACCTTCGCGAACAATCATGACCGGTCGTCCAGTGGTCGTGTTGTATTCTTTTTCGTGGTTGATGCCCAAGGCGTGGTAGAACGATGCGGCCACGTCGTCAGGGCTGAAGCCTTCGTTCTTGGGCAAGGTTCCCTTGGCGTCACTTTCGCCCAGAACCTGTCCGCCCTTAACGCCGCCGCCAGCCATCAGCATAAACATGTTGCGTGGGTAGTGGTCACGACCGTTACGTTGTTGGTTGATCTTTGGAGTGCGTCCGAATTCGCCAGTGACGTACACCACTGTCGATTCCAGCAGACCGCGGGCTTCTAGGCCAGCGAACAATGCTGAGAGCGCCGCGTCCAGTGGAGGCAACTGCTTGTTTTGCAGTGCGTCCCAATTTTCGTTGTGCGTATCCCAACCGCCGTTGGTGACTGTCACAAAACGCACACCCGCCTCAACAAGTCGCAGGCTAAGCAAACAGCTGGCTCCTAGGCCGCTGGTGCCAAACGGCTCCGCGAATTCTTTCGACTCTTTCGAAATGTCAAACGCTTCGCGAGACTTCGCACTGGTGATCATCGCGTGAGCTTGTTGGCCGAACTGGTCCAATCCATCCAGCAGTTGGTTTTCCGATTCGAATTCTCCGAACGTCCGATCCAGCTTGGCCAGCAGGTTGTTACGTTTTTCGACGTCGTCAATGGTCAGACCGCTTCCAAGCGACATGCCGCGAACTCGGAACGGCGAACCGATGGATGGTGTGGCGCTGGTGTTCATCGGAGCATATCGGACGCCGAGGTAGCCGGCACTTTGCTGGCTGCGAGGAATCGCGACGAACTTCGGGAGTTCGGGATCGCCCGACATTTCCTTGCTAACCACAGCCCCGTAGCCAGGGAATTCCAGCGACGGCAAAGGGCGGTTGCCGCTGTTGACGTATTCGGTTCCCAGCTGATGAGCGGCCACGCTGTGCGACACGCCTCGCAGAATGCAGAACTTATCCATCACCTGCGCCAGTTTTGGCAGATGTTCGGAGATATAGATGCCGGGGACGTTGGTCTGAATCGGGCTGAATTCCCCACGATATTCATCGGGAGCGTCCGGTTTCATGTCAAAGGTATCCATGTGCGATGGACCACCGTTGAGGTTGATGAAAATCGCAGACTTCGCTTTGGCACCGGTCTGAATTTGATCGGCCTGAGCCATCTGCATGTAGTTGGCCAACGTTAAACCAGCCCCGCCAGCCACTCCGGCTCGCAGAAAATCGCGTCGACCAACTCCGTCACAGGTTCGAGAAAATGCCATGCTAGTGTCCTTTGGGTGTGAGATCCGTCGTTGGACCGGGAGAGTGTATACAGATGAAACGTGGTCTTGAAAGAATGCGGCTTTTGCTTTCGTAGCTCGGCGGTCTCCGCCGAGAAATCACGGTGCAGACCACCGTGCTACAAGTCCGGGGCTAACGTCCAAACGGCTGGAAGGAACATCAGCCCTTCACAAAATGACTAGTGGTTCACGATGAATTCCTTGGTGTTCAGCAAAGCCCACATCACGCCACGAAGTCCATCCAGCTGATCTTTCGAATCAGCCACAAAGGTCTTCGCCGTTTCTGCTTCGGATTCCGTCGGCTTGCGACTCAGAGTTCGTAGGTACGCATCATCGATCGCTTTGGAAATATCAACGACGCCCTGTGAAGGCAACTCGCCGTCACTGTCGCCGTCAGCTTCAGCAGGTGACGCATATTTGCTGTACTGCTTCCGCATTTTCTGTAAAGCCGAAGTCGCTCGGGCAATTTGTTTTTTGTCTTTGCTGTCTTCGGCTTGCTTCAACAGGGCCTTGGCCGACTTGACTCGTTTCGCCAACGCTTGCCGAGCGGCTTCCTGTTTTCGTCCCTTGTCGCGGTCTGCCTGAGTCGGTTCTTTCGACTGAAATGCAATGCCGTTTTCTTTGGCCACCTGAGACAGCCAGCCATCTTTGCTGTCCAGCATGCTCAGCACTTGCCCATCGTTCCGCAGAAAAATGGTCTGCAGCAGGCTGGGTTCTTGAGAGCGATCGCAATCGCAATTGCTTTCACGGATCGATCGGCCAAAAATCGCCAAGGCGTAACCGGCTCCGTTGTCGTTTTGGTAACGCACACCAGATCCGGGAATCGCGACGGCGCGGCCTTCGTTACTGCTGGTGAACTTGGCATATTTTTCGTCATTACTGACAGCCTGAGAAACCATGTCCCACGCGATCTCAGCCGGCAGTCGGCGAGGCACAGCGCGGGCGAAGTTGCGTTCGTCTAAGCGATTTGTGGAGTTAGGTTCCCAACCCAGCTGATAGGTTCGGCTGTTCAGAATTACCCGATGCAGCCACTTCATGTCAAAGTTGTTGGCGATAAAACCATCGGCCAAATGCTGCAGCAGTGGAGCATTGCTGGGAGGGTTGGCGAGATTCATATCATCGGGAGGATTTACGATTCCGACGTTGAAGTAGTTCGCCCACACGCGGTTGACAAAGGCCTTGGCGAACAACGGGTTTTCTGGTGAACGCAACCACGCCATCAGAGGTTCGCGGACGTCGTCGTAGTCCGACAGATCTATCGTGTCTTGCCCTAACAGGCGAGCTTTCGAAGCCGTTCTGCTGCCACCCTTGCGGACCTTGGTTGTTTTGCCATTCTTCTGCTTCTGCACGACAACCTTCGCTGGAGGAGTGAAATACACCTCACCAAACGGAATCACAGCGCCTTTTCGTAGCTCCTTGGCGAGTTCGTTGCGGAGCTGATTTCCCTTCAGGTCGCCGGTTTCAAACTTCGCCAGCATTTCCCTGTACGCATCACGGTCGGCTGGATGAGGATTTTGATTCCGTCCGGTCACACCAGTAAAGAATCCCTGAAATCCTTTGAAGTCGTCCTGTGTCCATTGATCGAAGGGGTGTTTGTGGCATTGAGCACATTGAATGCGGACACCAAGAAACGTGTAGGCAAATCCAATGACGCGATCTTCCATCTGCTGGAAATTTCGACGCGACCAATAATGAGGCATGCTTTGACGATCCGAAAACGAATGGTCGCTGTCCTTGTGATACGTGCTGCTCAGATTCTCGCAATACTGCTGATAAGTTTCCCCCGGATCACGACTGACAGCCATGACCAGCCCTTCGACGATGTCGTCGTACGGCATGTTCTTTTCGACGCGAGCATGAATCCATTCGTACCACTGCTTCGATGCTTCACTTCGCACCGGTGTTACGTTGTTCAATTGAGTGTCGCTGTTGCCGGTGAAATCGCAAAGCTTGGTTGTCCACCACGCAGTGTATCCGGGACGTTCCAGTAGCTCGTCAATTTTTCGAGCTCGCTTGTCGGAACCATCGTCCGCTGTGAAGTCTCGGATTTCCTGAACCGTCGGCAGAGCACCAATGACGTCAAGACTCACACGGCGCAGAAATTCTGCGTCCGAACTAAGTTCAGACTGAACAACGCCGATTTTCCTGAGCTTGCTGACCACAAGTTCATCAACTTTCGTTGGCGTCAGTGTCGGCGGATAGTTGTCGCCCGTTTTATCAGACACCGGTCGCAGCACAGGAATGGCGACGACAGCCGCGTCGTAGGATACGACCACGTGAGTGTCGCCTGGCGTGGCGGCTTCGATAAAACCATTATCAGAAATGTCGGCAATTTGATCGTCGTTCGTGGTGAATCGACACAGATCCGTCACGTCCTCGTGTACACCATCCGCCCAGATGGCAACGGCTTTTAGCTGCACGTTCTGGCCGTCTGCTGTGAACAGAATTTCCGCAGGAGTCACGTCTAACTTCACCAGCTTTGCGGCATCCTTGGGACGCTTGGGCGAATCCGCCTTGACCCAATTCAGCAGAATTCGATGCTGCCACGATCCCGGCTTCAAACGCTGCCCGCCTTCGTGTGGCACTTCCATCAACGGTTTCTGTAGGACCAAGCTGTCGGTCGGAGTTTCTGGGTCAACACGACCGTACAGTTCGCCGTGGTCAGCTTCGAAGTCATAGCCGAACAACGACAAGCGAAATCCACCTCGCCCCTGAAACGAACCGTGACACGCACGACCATTGCAGCCCATTTTTCCCAACAGAGGGACGACGTGACGCTGAAAATCGGGCGTTTCAGTCGTGTCCGCTGACGCGAATCGCGTGGCTGCGGTTTCCACCACAGAATCCGCTGCGCTGATGGTGCCGGGCATGCTGCTCAGCAAAGTCAGCGCGACCAAAAGTGTTCCAAGTGCCTTCATTCCTGATTCCTCTTCCTGATATGCGATACGGCTTGAGTGGAGCCGTACTTCAAAATGGATCCGTCTGATTCAGTGACGCTGTTCGTCGGGTGATATTTTCGGGGTGCTCGTCAGTCCGGCTTCGCTTTGTCTTTTGATGCTGGTAATTCTGGCGATGCTGTTTTGTTCGACTTCGATGGCTTCACTCTGACTGCGTTGCCAGTTCTCGTTTCATTTTCCAACAACTTGGTTCGGTTCTTATGAGCCTTCGCTGTGGTGGCAGAGCGCTTGGCCAGTTGCTGCCATTCGGCGGCCAAATCGGCTTCGAGTTCCTCTGTTCCCATGCCGATCTGGTTATCCAGATGTTGCAGTCGTTCGGCCAGTCGATCTCGTTCTGTTTTTAGCCGATCGATTCGAGCCACTTGTCGGGTCCGCAGCAACGCCTGAATACTGTCCACCAGTTTGGGATCTTGAGACATCGTCCATTTGGCTGTTAGCAAGCGGATTTCCGAGTCCAGTTGCCAGTTCTTCAGTTCCGCTTCAAAGCGCGCCGGTTGCTTGTCGCGAAAGCGCTCCAGTCGCTGAGCGGCCTGATGAATTTCTCGAATGCCGCGCGAAAAACCACTGGTCGATTTGCTGCGAAGTTGTTCCAGCAAGGTTGCTAATTCCGGATGATGTTGTTTCGCAAAAGCCAGCGCTGCGTCTTCTTCGACTGGTGTCAGGCTGAGAATCACAGACTTGGCACTGTTCGACTTGGCGCTGGTGGGTTTGCCGGCCTGTGGCTTTGAAGAATTCGGGTGTTGTCCCGATTTCGACTCGTCCTTCGCCGCCCGCTCATCAGCCTTCAGCTGTGGTCCGCAGACCATCACAGACAGCACGGCAACGCACACAGCCGCTCGGCACAAGGCAGATTTGAATTTTGATTGATTTTGATTCATAGAAACGTTTATTGAAGTCGATTAGAACCAGTCTGCGTCAACACCATCGCCATCGACGCCCGAACCAGATTCGCCCGCTGCGTCCAGCGATACGGCGGCCATCATCCAATCTGGCACATCCAATTCCTGCTGCACAAAATCGCCGTGGTCTGCTTCGGTTGAGAAATCGTTTGAAAAACTATCCGCCCACGCATCCACCAACTGTTCGGCTTCTGTCGGTCCCGAAAAACTCACCTGTGTCTCTGGTGTCGCCGCAAACTGAACGGTCACGAGCACTGCAACCAGACAGCAGCAGCAGCAGACCGCAACACAGGCCGCGAAAACTTCTCGGCGATTTCTGATCGGGCGGCGGTTGGGTGTCGCCACAACGGTCGGCGGTGAAACTCGCAGGCTGTCCGCCACGGCGGATGTCAGCCGAGATGCCTGAACCACTGCTTCGCACAGCAGCGAATCTTCCAGCATCTGGTCTTCGAATGCCTGCGCGTCGTCAGCCGATAATTCCCCTGAAACGTACAGAAACGCCTGCCACAGTTGGTCTGTACCAAGATCGTCAGCGGGTTTTGATTGTTGCTCTTGCATGTTCATCAACTCTTCGCGAATCAATCGTTCGCTAGGTGTTTGAGTTCGTCCATCTCTTTCAGCTCAGCCAGTGCTCGCCGCATCCATGTGAGAATCGTCCCCAGAGGCTTGTTCATTTCGTTTGCAATCACGGCAAAAGTCTGGTCTTGATGAATTCGCCGTGTCACCACTTCTCGGTATTCGCTACTCAAGCGAGCCAACGCTCGCCGAACGGAGGCTCTGTCTTCTTCGGTCGCAGCTTCAGAAAAACCGCTGGTTGTTTCCACACTGTCTTCCGGGGACTTCGATTCCCAGACGGCTCTGTGTAACTGGCCTTGTCGCTTCTGTCCTCGTCTCTGTTCACGAACCACATTCAATGCAACTCGAAACAACCAACCTCGCACGGTCGCTGGCTTAACCTTCGATGATGCCTGAATGGCCTGAATCACCGTTTTCTGAAAAGCGTCGTCCACCAGATGCACGTCTCGCAGCATCCCGTTCAGGAACGCTCGAAGATCTCGCTCGAATTCCACACACGACTGCTCGACAAGCTGGCGATTTTCGGCATCATGGTCCAACGACCGAGCTCCAATAAACGAAACACTGGAAATACGATGAATGGCAACGCCACATTATTTCAGCTGTTCCAAGGAATGCCACGCACGGCAACAGACTCAACGCCCAACCGCCGCACCACACAGCTTGCAGCACCTCATTTGCAGACATCCTGAAACCTTTGGTGCGAACACAAATACCGTAAGTTGATCACTGAAAACATCTTACATCATGACGCATCGTGCGTTCAACGAAGGCAAAACAATGTGGAAACAACTCGGAAAAGTCTTCGCTGCGACAAGCAAGGACACCCAGAAATCGTCACCGGCGGACCAATCCGGCGATTCCGCCAGCCGTGATTTTTGGTCAACCACCGCAGTGGACGGCCACAGAGTGGACGTATTTTCCCCCACCGTCACCGACGGCCTCAGCGGCTGCGTGCTGTTTCTACACGGTCACGGGCGAGTGATGCTGAATGAGAATGACACGTTTACTCGACTTCTGCACCAGCACAAGCTGTGCGCCGTGTGCCCAGACGGCGAACGGGCGTGGTGGATGGATCGCATTTGCAGCGAATTTTCGACCGAAATCAGTCCTCAAGACTGGTTGGTGGATCAAATTCTGCCATTCATCGAAGAACGTTTCAGCATTGAACCGCCAAAAATCGCACTGCTCGGAATCAGCATGGGAGGCCAAGGAGCTCTGCAACTCAGCTTCCGCTATGCTGGCCAGTTTCCCGTTGTCGCCGCGATTTCTCCGGCTGTTGACTTCCACCAACTGTACGGACAGGGACTTCCCTTGGACGAAATGTTCACCGACAGCGAAGACGCTCGACAAGCCACGGCCGTCCTGAATCTGAACCCCTTGGCTTGGCCGCGACATCAGTGGTACTGCTGCGACCCGACTGATACCGACTGGATCGACGGCTGCGTTCGTCTCGGAATGAAACTGTCGTCGTCCGGCATTCTACATGAACGAGACATCGAAACGTCAGCCGGCGGCCACAGTTGGGATTACTTCAACCACATGGCCCCCCAAGCGATTCAGCACATCGTGAAAGGCTTGGCCAGTTACGGCGATTAACGCGGTGTGAATTTGCCCTACTCCGGCTTCGCAGCCGCTGTTGGTTTCGCATCACCATCAATGCGGACTTTAACGATCCGGCGTTCGTCAGCTTCCAGAACGGTCAGTTTCAGATCGTTCCAAAAATATTCGTCGCCCGCAATCGGGATCCGGCCAAAGCACGACATCACGAATCCGCCAATCGTGTCGAACTCTTCGTCTTCCGGAAAGCTGTACCCGAATTCTTCGTTCAGATCGTCCAGATGAAAACGGGCATCCACTTCTGTGCAGCCGTCTGTGTGCTGCCGCCACAAAGACAGATCCGTGTGATCGTACTCGTCAGAAATATCACCGACAATTTCTTCCAAGATGTCTTCCAAAGTCACTAGGCCTGATACGCCGCTGTACTCATCCACAACAATTGCCATATGAACCTGTTGCTGCCGCATGGCTTCCAGCAAGTCGCCGATTCCTTGAGACTCAGGAGCGTACAGCACGTCCCGCGCGATATCGCCGACGCTAACGGCATCTTCCGTGTTAATGTCCCCCACATATTTCAACAGGTCGCGAGCGTACAGAATGCCCACGATGTCGTCGATCCCATCGCGAACGACGGGAACACGCGAAAACCCGTTTTCGATCATTTCCGGCAACGCGTCTCGCAAAGTCACCATGGCATTGATCGTGACCATGTCCGTGCGAGGCGTCATGATGGCGGCCACATCTTCGGTTTGCAGATCCACCACGCGGTGAATCATGGTCGATGCGTTCGACTGCATCACGCCTTCTCGGCGACTTTCTTCCACCACAGTCAGCAGTTCTTCCGTCAACAGACTGGCTGCGGTTTCGGAATCAGGTTCCGGCACTCCGAACACCCGATGAGCGATTCGGTCAAGGCGAAGCGACGTCCGCCACACCGGAGCAAGCAATCGACCGCCAAGATTCACGAGAGGCCAGATGCGGTACAAAAAACCTTCGCCAACCGCACGTGACAGCGTCCACGGCAACACAACAAACGTCGTTCCGAGCGTTAGAATCAACGCCATCCCCTGTGCCATCCACTCCGCCATTCCAAGCCAAGTTTTGGCCGACGGATAGGACAGATCCTGAAAATAGTCGGCTCTGGCAGCGCTCCAAGATGTTGCGATAATCAACAGCAGAAGCAGCAGATCAGCCAGCAACAGGCATTTTTCGGCACCATGCAAAATCTTGCCGAACCGATCCTGTTTTCCATGGCGGCGGCACACTTCTTCTAGGCGACTGCGAGAAAAATCCCGCAGACTAAAACACAGTAACGTTAGGCAAAAGATCGCCGTAACCGCCAAGATCGCCAAGATCGCAACTGCGTTGCCAGAGATGCTCATATCTAAGCTCCCTCAATCTGGACGCTCGCCGGGGGAGGTTCGTCGTCATCGACGCCAATGTCACCAGGATATTTCGGCGTCAGCCCCAGCCCCTGCAAGATCGCTCGCTCTCGAGATCGCATCAGTTCCTTCTCATCGTTTGTGAGATCGTCATAACCACAGATGTGAAGCATTCCATGAATTGCATAAAGTGTCAACTCGTTCTGCTGAGACCAGCCACATCTGGGAGCCATTTCTGCCGCGTATTCACCGCTGACGACGATTTCTCCTTCGACGGATGCGTTGCGGCTCCGACCATTCGACAGTTGGCTGCGAACTTCCAGCGTTGCGTCCGCACACATCCAGTCCAGCTGAAAGCTAATCACATCCGTCGGATAGTCGTGCTGTAGATGTTCACGATTCAAACGCTGCATCGTCGCATTGTCGACCACCGTGATACTCAACACCGCCGCCGCCACACCTTCCACCTGCAGCCCGTGCTCAACGGCCGCGATGATGGCCGCTGTGTCGATCTCACCTGAGACATCGTTGCGAGAAATATCGATTTCGAAGGCCATAATCGTGCAATCTTCCATTGATGCTGTCGTGTGTGGGAAAGCCACGAAGCGGCAACAGCAGTCTGCCAAAGTCGTCAAGAACAGACGTTGTTGTAGCTGAGCGTCGCGGCGGGGCAACTGCACAAGAATGGATCACTAATTGATCAGGATCGGAACACCGGAGGTGATTGGGTCCAGCAGATGACGTTCGAAGAATGCCAAGCTGGCTTCGACAGCCGTGTATTCCAAGTACAGTCGGTCGCCTGCTTCGATCAGCACACGTTGGTCCGGGTTCTTCATCGCTCGATACAGATTGATGCGGAATCGCTGCATCTGGCCATCTGCCGATTTCCGCTCAATCACCACTCGACTGGCCCCGACGGTCACATCACGATTCAGCACAGACACACCACCGACGGCTCGTGTCGGAACGTTCAGTTGCGTTCGTCGCGAATACGTATCTGCCAGCAGAACTGCGTCGATGACATCGATATCCTGATTCACTGGCAGTGCAAACTGTCCTCCGCCCAGTAGTCCGGCCGTGAAGAAGTAATCGTCTTCGCGAGATTCCACCAGCACGATGTCGCCGTCTTCGAGGATCACGTCGTTTTCTCCGAACGGCAGCAACTCACCATCCGCCAACGACAACGGAATGCGAACCGCATTCGGATGACGCGAATCCGGCACGCAGGTTTGACACGCTGGTTGCGTTTGCATCGATTGCATGGGCACCATCCCGTGCGACGACAGCGGTTCCGTATGTCCGCCTCGCAGCAACGGCGGCCACGGTTGTCCGGGCGAAACCGAAGTGAATGCTGCGTTAGAAACCTGCGACTGCGGCAAACCACCGGGCACCACGCTGTTGAACGCGGCCTGCTGAATTGCATTCGGAGCGGGAAACGGAGCGGGAAACGGAGCGGGAAACGGTGGCTGACTTCCATACGGTGCTTCCGCCATCGATTGCATGGCGTGTCGACCGGCGTGTTGGGCGGCATGCTGACCAGCAATACGGCGATCGTGGCGTTTGAAGATGTAGACGGCGTTTTCCGCTTGAGCTTTCGGGAAGCCGCCGGTTTCTAACAATGCGTTCAGCACATCGTTTCGAAAGGCTGGCAATTCGACAACCTGCCCAGAGCGACGATCGGCGTCAGTTCCTGTGGACGGCGCAATGATGCCCATGGGAGACACTTCTTCCTGCCGAACCACCATCACGTTGACGGCGCGTTTCCACATTAAGCTGACATGAATCTGCGATTTGTCGGCCTGCAGTGTCGCGTTGGCTCCCGTGGTTAGCTTCTGGCGAATCAGTTCTTCAATCTGCCAGACCGTCATCCCGCTGACTCTGAGCACACCCAAGTGAGGAATTCGAATCATGCCGCCGTTGCGAACCGGGGTCGGATAACCAATTGCGGGTGCCACATTTCGATCGTCGGGAAATCGCACGGGCATTTCGCCAGCACCAGCGGCGTGATTTCCTTCGATATAGATCCCCAGAATGTCGCCATCACTGACAAGGTGTTCCGGCGGCGGCGTTTGCCCCAGCAGTCGCAAATCAATCGAACGCTGTTCAGCCTTCGGCATCCGACTCAAGACTTCCATCTTGTGTTCGATGGTCCGAGTGTAAGGCTGGTAAATGGCCGAACAACCGCTGATTGTCAGCATCAGCAATAGCACCTGCCAGACCATCAGGCGATGCGCGTTAGCCCCGATTGTCTTCAGCGACGAAACCGCCGCGAATGCTGTACGGCTGATGAAATCACCACCCGGCTGGCAACGCGCACAGCGAACCGGCAGCGTTTTCGGCTGCAGCAATGCGCACAACGGAATGGGGACACGAGACGACATTTTGAACGTTTTGACCGGCGATTTCACGTAACGGAAGTCGTCAAGACTTTCGACGGGCGTTTTGAAGACTCCGAAATTCTGAGCGAATTCCGCAACAAAGAATGAACGGCGTTACCTCTCTAGGGTTTCCCTACCAAATCACTCACAGGATGAAATCGACTGTGACGGTTACGCGGCTTCAGGGAACTCTGCGGATTACTGCGGTTGTCCGGGCTTTCGCGCCATTCTCGACAACTTAGACAACTTAGACAACCAGAACGTTCTCCCCGCAGTCCGCATAGCCCGCATGTTCACCATGTCCACGATGTGGCATTTATGAGAACACGGGGAGTTTACGCAACATGAGTCAAGTTTGCGGGGCAGGTTATAGAACGCGTGGCGACGACTTTGCGTCACCCGCCGGACTTTCCTTTTCACCGAACCCCCGAGCCAACCTGTGGACGCCAACTCGAAAAAACTCGACGACGCATTCGATCCTCGGATGGCTCTGCGCGCTGCGTTCGTTTGGAAGCGTCTGGCGCTCGCCGTGTTTCTGACAACCACTGGAATCGCAGCGCTGTCCGTGCTGCGAATCAAGCCCGCCTACGAATCCGAAGCCTCAATGATCGTGCGACTGGGCCGCGAAAGCGCTGGCTTGGACCCCACGGCCACGACGTCTGAAATCACGCCGATTTACGAAACGCGAGAGCAGGAACTGAATTCCGCTTTGGAAGTGATGCAAAGCCGCAAGTTGCTGGAAGCCGTCATCGGTGTCATCGGCGAAGACGTCGTTCTGAACCCGACACGATTTAACTTCGACGCGTGGCAGGAATCGTTACGAGACACCACGTGGCCCGAACTGGACCCGGAAAAAATTCATCGCAGCAATGCGAGGCACGAACTGGCGGTTGAAAAAATCTACAAAGCTGTGTCTCTGGAAGTCGGTCGCAGTTCCAGCGTGATCGGTGTGGCCTGCAAAGCTGCCACGCCAGAAATGGCACAGGCGATTACCAAAACACTGGTCGACGCGGTGCAGGCGGAACAAGTGCGATTGAACGAAACGCACGGACTGGATTTCTTCGCCGGTCAAGTCCAAATGCTGCAAGACAAGTTGCAGGCATCGCGGCGGCTGATCAACGATCGGAAAAACGAACTGCGCGTGACGACTCTGGAAGGAGAGCGCGCACGCCTAGAAGATCTGCTGACAGCCATGGAAAAAGAATTGCACATTCTTATTCCCAAGCTGCAAGGTGCTTCGGCAGCCGTCGAAGTCATGACGCACGAAGTCGCGTCGATGCCCGATCGGACTCAACCCAACGACGCCACCGACATGCTGCGCAAAAAGCTGCACGAACTGCAGCTGAATCGCGCCACGATGCTGATGCGACTTACCGAAAATCACTTTCGTGTCCAAGACGTGACTCAAGAAATTCAACTGGTGGAACAGCAGCTGCAAGATCCGAAAAATCGCAACGCTGCCAATCCCACACTGCGAGAACTAGAAGTCACTTTGGCGGGCGAACGCACCAAGGTGGCGGAAACGGAAGCTCAGATTTCCGCCTACCGCGAGGAAATATCCAAGATCCATACGCAGTTGACGCTGCTGAACAATGCTGAGGCACAGATGATGGCACTCGCCGATCGCGAAGGCGAACTGCGTGCCGCGCTGACCAAAGCCACCGGAAAGCTAGAACAGGCTCGCATGTTGGACGAGCTGTCTCGGGAGCATATTTCTAACATTCACGTTGTTCAACCAGCGACGTTCAATCCGGTGTCGATCAGCGCACCGCGATCTTTGGTGTTGATAGCAGGATTACTGATTGGATGCGTGGCCGCTTTTGTCGTTCCAGCTGTTGTTGAGTTCGGGACATGGTATTTGCGGACCTTTCGTCCGCAGTCAGAAGGTGACCTTCCGCGGCCAGTCGTAGAGGAATTCATTCCATGTGGTTAAGACGCAAAAAACGCGCGAGTGATCAGGTTCGCGATTTATCAGCCGCCGGCGTTCTGAACGAACAAACGTTTTGGCAGATCGTGCGCACAGAAAAAGAACGCGCCGATCGTAGCGGGATGCCCCTGACGATTGCCATTTTTACAGTCAATCAAAATGCCGATGGGCAACAGTCTGTGAACGGGTGCAACGCGGCCGCACTGTGCAACGCACTTCGCAAAATAGCTCGCCTAACCGACCATGTTGGCATGGCCGGCGAAAACGAGCTGGGTGTCGTGCTGTGGGGAACTCGTGAACTGGGAGCCTATCGTTACGTCAATCGTCTTGGTGAACAAGGCGAACAACTATCATCCGACTGTCGACTGTTCGTCTATCCGACACTCAGCTGTCGTCCCCGACGCCCCGCCGGTGCGACCGAACAACCGGGCGACACCATCGATGGCATTCTGGATCGCGTTGGTCAAGGAGGAAGTCAAATACTGGATCGCATCGCCGACGTCGAAGAAAAATTGGCCCGAGCTCTAACGGTCGAAACGCCGGTCGTCAAAGAGGAAGACTTTGACGACCATGATGAATCGTTGAGCTTCGGCAATGACGACGACGATGACGATGACTTCACCGCGCCGACACCTCCCGTCACGTTTTCAGCAACGACCGGTTCTGCGAATTCAGTGCGTCCTGAATCTGATCGTGGTGGCAGCGGTGGTGTGGCAACCATGGCAATCCCGTCAAAGGTCAGTCAGCCAGCCGTTCAGCCGCAGTCGGCCATTCAAGCCGCTGAAGCCACTGCCAGAGCTCGACAGTTGTCCATTGTGATGGAACCGCTGGAAAACCTGTTTGTCTTTCCGCATCCACCTTGGAAGCGAGCCATTGATGTGGTGGGTTCGATCTGCGGTTTGGTATTCCTGAGTCCAATTTTACTGGCTGTTGCCGCGCTGATCAAAATCACGTCACCCGGTCCGGCCATGTTCAAGCAGTTGCGCGAAGGCCATGGCGGCAAGCTGTTTACAATCTATAAATTTCGCACCATGCGAGTCGGCGCGGATGCCGAAAAAGCCACCCTGCAGGCGCACAGCGAACAGGATGGGCCCGCCTTCAAAATGACTCACGATCCACGCATCACGCCGATCTGCGGCTTTCTGCGAAAAACGTGCCTCGACGAACTGCCGCAACTGTGGAACGTCGTCAAAGGCGACATGACTCTGGTCGGGCCGCGCCCGTTGGACTATCGCGAATCAGAAAAGATCGCGCGCTGGGGACGTCGACGCATGCACGTGATGCCCGGACTGACCTGCATCTGGCAGGTCCACGGAAAATCCAAAGTCTCCTTCAACGAATGGATGCGCATGGATATCCGCTATTCGCAACGAGTCGGATTTTGGTCAGACATCAAGTTGGTCATGGAAACTCTGAAACAAGTGTTGCTGCGAAAGGCTTCGAACTAGAATCATGCTGGAACACAAAACCTTCAAAAAGCAACGCCTGTTTGGCATTCACTTCGACGTCGTCACCATGAAAGATGCCGTCGATTGGGTGTACCATTCCATCGCGATCGGTCGTCGTGACGCAACTCGCTATGTCGTGACGCCGAATGTTAGCCTGACGATGCAGCATCAGGATTCTGCGGCGTTCCGCAACGTGATTCACCACGCTGACCTCACGATCGTCGATGGCGCACCGCTGGTCCGCGCGTCCAAATGGCTGGGCAAAGATCTGCCGGAACGCGTGGCCGGATCGGACTTGGTGTACAAGCTGTTCGACGCGGCGATCGAAGAAATGCCTGTGCGAGTCTATCTGTTGGGTGCGGCTCCCGGTGTGGCCAATCGCGCCGCAGATGTGATCGCCGAACGCTGGCCGGCGGTCAACGTTGTGGGCACGATGAGCCCCGATTTTGGTTTCGAAAAAGATCCGCAGCAAAACGCCGCAATCGTCAAAGAAGTCAACGCCGCTGAACCGGATGTGCTGATCATTGGCCTGGGGGCTCCCAAGCAGGAAACATGGGCTTACCAGCACCGCCAACAAATCAGCGCAGCAGTCACGCTGTGTGTCGGCGGCACAATCGACTTTATCGCTGGCGAACAAACGCGTTGCCCGGCATGGGTGGCAAAGCTGGGCGTCGAATGGATTTGGCGAATGGCCACGAATCCGAAACGTTTGGTGGGGCGCTATGTGCGAGATTCCATTCGATTGCCAAGACTGTTTCTGGATGAAGTCAGCGGACTGTGTCCAGTGAGCCAAGGCAGCCACTATTCTGAAACAAACGTTGCGACGGAGACGTCGGACGCCACCGGCATTTCACGTTCTGTCGAGAAACCTTCGTGAGCGAACTGACCGCCACAACATCAATCATCCAATCGCGCCGCCTGCCGTTACTTCCCGAATGGACAATGGTCGCCGGGATTACGCTGCTTGTGGGGTTGGTGTTTTTGACTGGCGAACACCGCTGGGATCGTTCCAGCCTCAAAGATTACGTCGAAAGCGCAGAAGAGCGGGCCATTGCCGCCGTCAGTGGAAACGATCTGCGCCGCATCGCATTTCTGGCGATCGGTGGCGCGGGATTGGGACTATTGTTGATCGGACGCCGGATGCCAGCCCTGCGCGAACCGATGGGGTTGGCTCTGGTCTTGGCCTGCGTCTGGACATTCGCCAGCGTGTTGTGGGCCGACAGCACCAGCTTTACCATCAAACGCCTCTTGTTGATGACGTTGTGCATGGGAGGAACCATCGGAATATCAAGTGCGCTGTCGCTGCGACAATTGGCGATTGTGCTGCTGAGTGTGTCTTCCAGCTATTTGATTTTGGGCGTTGTTGCCGAAGTGCTGCAGGGCAACTTTCGCCCGTGGGCCGGTGGCTACCGTTTTGCGGGCACGTTGCACCCGAACGCCCAGGCCACCAATTGCGGCGCGATGGCGCTGGCCGCGCTAGCGCTGTGGCAACGTCGTGCCACTGATCGAACCAAACGCCGTTTGTTGTTTCGTCAACTGATGGGCTGCGTGTTTTGTGTCGCGGTGTGCTGTCTACTGTTGACCAAGTCGCGCACAGCTGCGGCAGCCATCATCACGGTACTCGGACTGATCTGGGCCACACGTCAGAAGCTGGGATTGAACCTGATCCTAGCGGGACTCGGCCTGCTGGCGATTCTATCATTATGCTTCGCGCTATCGGTGATGGGCGGAGGCGATTCTGTGGGTGAAGCAGCCAACATGGGTCGCGCCGATAGTCAGGGAGCCTTCAATGGACGGCTGCCGATCTGGACAACCTGTATCGATCGCATGGGATCGAAAATCCCCATCGGCGTGGGCTACGACGGGTTCTGGACGCCCGACCGCATCGAAGATATTTCGTGGGAAATTGGCTGGTCGATTTCTTCTGTGCATTCCGAATACATCGAACTCGTTCTAGGTCTCGGGGTCATCGGATTGCTACTTTACGTGGCGGCTCAGGGCGGCGCATTGCTGTGGTTCTGGCTGCGTTATTTTCGGCTCGGCACCGGTGGTGACGCCATGATCTTTGGGCTGCTGCTGATTGGCGCGGTGCAAGGGTTTATGGAAACAGGCTATCTGCACCCGAATGCACTGGTACCGTTTCTAACGCTAACCGGCATGCTACGACTGGCGTTCTTTACCGATCGAGCAACCGCGTGGCAGGGAGCCATCTGAATTTATCGTAGCAAAACGTAGCTCGGTGGTCCCCACCCAGAACTCCAGCATAGCTGCAGCACTCTCGGTGGAGACCACCGCGCTACGAAACAAAAACCAACTTCTTTTTTCCTTTCTCAAGCAGCATTTCTGATGGTTGCCACATTCGACAACACACCAGTCGCACCGATTTCCGCTGGTCCGCCCAGACCAGCGGTCAATCCGGCGTTGCCTCCACTTGCCAGCTATTGGAAGCCGGACAACGCAACCGTGCGCGAGCAAGTTAAACTGCAACTGCTGCATCAGGTTTCGAATTTTGCCGGCTTGCTGCGGCCTGTTCTGGGTCGGCTGTCGAAGTCGTCGGTCAGCGTGCTGACGTATCACCGCATCGCGCCGAAGTACAAAGGCGTACCGTTTCCGACAATCAACGTCACGCCGGAAAAGTTTCGTGATCAGCTGCTAGGACTACAGCGCGCCGGATTTCGGTTCGCGTCGTTGTCTTCCGTACTGGACGCCTGCGAAAATCTTCACGGCACGGCCGCCGATGTGCCAGAACGCACGGTCGTGGTCACGTTTGACGACATCTACGACAACGTCTTCCAGAATGCGTGGCCCGTGCTTCAGGAACTCAAGATTCCGGTGACGTTTTTCGTGAGCACCGCGTTCGTGGATTCGACGGAACCGTTTTTGTTTGATCCGTGGGCCCAGCAACATCGAGATCTTGTCCCGGAAGACGCATGGCGACCCATCACGGATGCCCATCTGCGGACGATGTTGCAATCGGAACTGGCCGAACTGGGAGCTCACACGGACACTCACCAAGACTTTCGCAACCGACCCCAAGCCTTTGCGGCAGACATGGCTATCGGTGTCCAGAAACTGAAAAACCGTTACGGCGTGGACAAGCTGTCATTCGCCTTTCCCTACGGCATTCCGCGAATGGGTTTCACTTCAGAAGCCCTGATGCAGATCACCAAAGGTTTGGGGCTGCGGTCTGGATTATCAACCGGCAGTCACACCAACAAGCTGTCCAGTAGTCCCTTTGGCTGGGGACGATTTCACGTGTTTC
The DNA here is from genome assembly GCA_041688835.1 of Fuerstiella sp. Lineage (GTDB taxonomy): Bacteria > Planctomycetota > Planctomycetia > Planctomycetales > Planctomycetaceae > Fuerstiella. Next base: position 13,145 of record JBDNHJ010000354.1, on the reverse strand, counting down.
AACACGACAATACGCGATCACTGGCCGCCAAAATCGATGGCTGGTACGAATGGCTGCCCAAGATCAAAAACCTGCTGACTCGAAAAATGAAACCCTTCATCGCCGAATAACCACGACCACAGATTTGTTTGGCCGAAAAAGACGCACACTCAGGACATCACCATGACCAGCTCACCTTGCTCAACAACCAAAATCAGCATCATCATCCCGTCGTTCAACCGCGCGTACTATCTTAATGGTGCGCTGGAAACGTTGACGCATCAGGAAACGGATGGGCGCTTCGACTACGAAGTCGTAATCGTCGACAATGCTTCGCAGGACAACACGCAAGAAGTTGTGGAAGCCTTCGCGGCGACGTCTCCGGTCACCGTCCGTTATCTGCACGAAACCAAGCCCGGCGATGCTCCACCGCGAAACAAAGGCATTCGAGAAAGCGACGGGCAGTGGCTAGCGTTCTTCGACGACGATCAATTTGCCGAACCTCGCTGGCTGTTGAACATGCTGGACGCTGCGGAACGTCATCAAACTCAAGTGGTCGGCGGGCCTGTGCATCTGGACTTGGAACAGACCATCATCGATCAGTTAAGTCTGGCCTGCCGCAGCACGTTGCGAGAAATGAAGCCGTATCCAGCGGATCAGCCTTATGAAACGCACGTGATTCCCGGTACAGGGAACATACTGGTCGCGCGCACGCTGTTCGACCAAATCGGCTTGTTCGAAGAAGACATCAAAGAAGGCGGTAGCGATTGGAAGCTGGTCGAAGACGCGCGGGCCACCGGCGTGATTCCATGGTACGCCGCAGCGGGCAAGATTTGGCATCGTGTGGAAGAAAACCGCATGACACCGGCCTACTTCTGCTGGGATTCTCGCAACGGCGGGGTTGCTCAGGCAGACGTCGATTATCGCAAACATGGCGCAGCAGGATTGTTGGCCCGCGCTGCGGCTCGAACATTACGGTCGGCGACGTCTCTGCCGCAACGCATCCTCGCGGCCGTCAAGCCACCGAAATACGGCAGCGCTCAAAGCAGCATGAACTGGTGGCGAACTGAAGGCTATCTGCGTCGCACCTTGACGCTGCTGGCTCCCGCCGCGTTTCCGCAAAAACGGTTTCACGAATATGTTGATTTTCGATCGGGACGAATCGTCGGCACGTAGTGCGTTGACGGCTGAAACTTTCCCCACTCATTCGCCACCGGATTTATTCCGGTGGCTATCAGGCTTTTGCACTACTGGTTTGCGCAAATTAAGATCCACCACACGGCACTCACATGATCAATCTCACATCACCGCCCCACCACGATTGGCAGCTTAGCAATCGTCCAACCGCACGGCAGACTCGGAAAGTTCTGCATGTCGTGAATGGCGAACACTACGCCGGCGCGGAGCGTGTCCAAGACTTGCTGGCGTTGTCGTTGGCGAAGTTCGGCTACGAAGTTTCGTTTGCCTGTATCCATCCCAATAAGTTCGAAGCTCACCGACAATCAGTCGATTCGCCGTTGTACAACTTTCCGATGGCGACACGACTGGATTTCCGGCCCGCCAAAAAGGTGGCCGAACTGATTCTGTCGGGCGGCTACGATCTGCTGCACTCGCACACCACACGATCCGCCATGATCGCATCGAAAGCGGCCAAGACCACCAGAATTCCCTATCTGCATCATGTTCATTGCCAGATGAATACGGAAGTCGGCCTAGGAATCAAGACTCGTATCAATATGGGGATCGAACGGCTGGCGTGTGGGCGAGCCGTCCGGACGATCGCGGTTTCCGGCAGCATCGAACGCTTTATGAAAAACAACGGGTTCACCGTGTCGCCAATTGTCGTCGTGCCGAACGGCGTTCCGGCGGCTGCTGTACAAAAGCCACTTCGCCAATCAGGGCCAGCAGGCCAACCATGGACCATCGGCATGGTGGCGCTGTTGCGACAACGCAAAGGGCTAGAAACGCTTCTGCACGCCCTGCCGAAACTCAGACAACACAACAACGTGCGGCTCAGAATCGTGGGTTCGTTCGAAACGCCTGAATACGGTAAACAGATGCTGTCCTTGGCCGACAAACTTGGAATCAAACAGTACGTGGATTGGACGGGATTCACACGCAATGTGAATCACGAACTGGTGCAGATGGATGTGGTGGTATTGCCGAGTGTTCTGCCGGAAGGCATGCCGATGGTGCTGCTGGAAGCGATGTCGGCCGGCGTCCCAATTGTCGGCAGCGACGTGGACGGCATTACCGACGTCATTCGTCACGAACACAACGGTCTGCTGTTTGAAGCTGGCAAGGTTGAATCGCTGACAGCTCAACTGACACGCATTGTCTCCGGTGGATTATCGTGGACGGCGCTGCGGGAGCAGTGCTTAATCGATTATCAGCAGAGTTTTTCAGACAACGCGATGGCCGCGAATATGGCTCGGGTGTACGACGGAATTCTAGGAGAATCTGCAATCCGTAGCTCGGTGGTCTCCACCGAGAGCCGCTGACCCGACTCGGTGGGGACCACCGAGCGACATAAATTCGCAATCATTCAACGAAGTTCCCAAGTCATGACACAGCCTGCAAGCGAAGTCGACTACACGCAAATTCCTCACGAACTTTTGGTTGCGAATCCGGTAACGAAGTTCCTTCACGAATTCAAAGCTGCGGCTGTGGTCAAAGCGTGTATTCCGGTCAGCCGATTTTTGCCCGCCCCCAAGGCATCGCATCCCGGAATTCTGATGTATCATCGCGTTGCGCCCGATCCGACGAATCATTGCCCCTCTTGGAACGTCACGCCTGATCGGTTTCGTCAGCAACTGCAAGGGCTGCTGAAGGCTGGCTATCGAGCGTGGTCGCTGACTGATCTGCTGCACGAATTTCGCAGTGAGCACGAAGTCCCGGACAACGTCTTCGTGGTGACGTTCGACGATGGTTATGCCAATAACTACATCCATGCGTTGCCCATTCTGCAGGAACTGCACGTGCCCGCCACCATCTTTTTGGCGACCGGCTATCTGAATTCCTCAGTCCCCTTTCCGTTCGATGACTGGATTCACAAAGGCAGCGACCAAGTTCATTCAGACACGTGGCGGGCATTGACGATTGCGGAATGTCATGACCTGTTGCAATGTGATCTGATCGAATTCGGATCACACACGCACACTCACGAAGACTTTCGAAATCGGCCCGATGCGTTTCGGCACAACGTGCGACAAAGCGTCCAGTTGTTGCAGCAGGAATTCGGCATTCGGCGACCAGCATTGTCGCTGCCCTACGGCATCATCAACGCAGGCTTCGCGGGCGACGACTATTCGTTTACATCAGCGGAAGAAGGCGCCATCTGTTGCCTCACGACGGAAGAAGAACTGATCGCTCCAGACAGCAGCGGCTTCGGCTGGGGCCGATTCATCGCCGCACAACATGACACCGCCGCCTCACTGGCCGTTAAACTGGACGGCTGGCGAGACGCAGCGCGGGATCGCTGGAGACGTTTGCGGGGAAGGTAGCGGTCGCGGTCGCGGGTTTTCGGTGTTCAGTTGTTGCTTGAAGGCTTGGGCTGAGCTCGCACAATCGGGTGGCAACACAATCGGGCGGCATTTACTCATTGGCGACGGCGAGAATCGCGGCGTGAGTGCTGCTGTTCTTTCGTCAGGCTTCGAGGATCTCAGTGGGCTGATCCTGCGCCAACATGTCGTTTCTGACGAGGGTAATTTCGTCACGATCAATTTCGTCTATGATCGGGATGATGTGAACAATGCGGGAGCAATCGTCGTTGTAAACGGCAGTCCCGATCTCGCATCCGGCTTCGCGACTTCCAACTTCTTCGCGGGCTCTCGTCCCAATTTCACTCAGACCTATCCCGGATCACACCGTGCGTTCTGGGAAGTCGTGACGGATGAAGTGAACGAACATTTTTACGTGGGATTTTCCGTCGATGGTATTTCCCGAGTTGTGGTCGGTTCCGTGAATGACGGATTCGCAACGACAACATCCGGCCTCTGCGGTCTCGGGAGATCAGGAAATCGTGCTGGTGACCGGAGGAAACCAAATCACGGCCCGTGACTTCTATGCTTCCAGCTCGCTCATCACGATCCCGGACGGTGAAACCTCGGGAAGCGTAACCGTGACAATTTGGTCGGACTTTCTCCGACAAGACACGGAAACGCTCGAGCTGTCGATCGTGAACCCGTCTCTCGGCATCCGGCTCGGGACGGTCACGGAACAATCGATTGCGATCGAGGATGACGCCACAAAGCACGTCACTGTCGATCCCGTGCCTCGTTTTCCCACCGACACCACTCCCACCTTCACATGGAATGATCTAGGAGCAGATCGCTACGAAGTCTGGCTGCAACAAACGTCTCCCGTTTCGTCTCGCCTGCAGATGGAGTCTCGATTTCTGACCGACACATCGTATACGTCGACTGAGGCACTGACCGCTGGCACCTATCGCGTTTGGGTCAGAGTTTCCGCCACCACCGGAGACATCGGGTCGTGGTCTCCCGGTGTTTCGTTTGAGTTCCAGCCAAGGCTGCTCGCTCCGCTGTCAGCGGTGTCAACGTCTCGGCCCACGTTTAGCTGGGAAGCGATTCCGGGTGCTCAGACGTATCAAATCTATATTGGAACAAGTTCGGGACGCAGCATCGAAAGCGTCGAGTCGCAGCCCGTCACGGACACCATCGACGCCCCGGACAGATTGCTGTCACTGCTGTGGGAACAACAACAGCTTTCAGAACGGCTGTTAACCAGCGAACACAGTTAGCCGTGGAATATTGACCTGCAGTCAGTCATGCTAGGCCGGTCCAATGCTCGGTGGAGTGATTGTTCGCCCCTCGTCCCCAAGCTCCTGCTGGGGAACGCCTATCCGCAAAGCTCTGCTTTGCACGCGCTGGTTGTGGCAGCGGTGTGAGGCGTTTGTGGGAGGCGTCTCGCCTGCAGCTTAGCGGGCCGACGACTCGAAGCGGGAGCTTCTGGGATAGGCGTTCCCAAACTGAAGTTTGGGAACGAGGGCAAACGCTGAAGAGAATACCGGGTCTTTCGACTTTATGAAACGTACAATGCCCCATATCGCGTGCCCTGAACGATGTGGGTTATGAAAATGCTTCCCGCCTGTGAAGACGAAAACACAGGCTGGAAGCCTAAGCCACGTTGGCGGCGGCTGAACTTTGCGGTTCTCTGCGTTAAAAGACAGGCGAGTGAATTTTGGCAATATTCGAGCCGCTGAAGACTTTTCGGACGCTGCTGATTATCATTTATAGTGGCGGGGATTGCTCCCTGAACATGATCCGTGGTCGTTGATAAGGTTGTTGAATGATGAGGCGTTTAGGTTTAGAAGTCGTACGCAGGTTTTCTGTGATCGTTGGTTTTCTGGTGATCACCGGCGGCACCGCGTTCGCCGCACCTCCGGCGGCTGACGTTCCCGAAGCCGTGGCGGCGACTGCGGAAGACATGCAACCGTACGCGGAAGTCATCGACGACACCGACGTCACCATTGAGATGGTGCCGATTCCCGCTGGCGAATTTTTGATGGGCAGCCCGGAGTCAGAAAATGAGCGGGGCGAAGACGAAGGCCCGGCTCATAAAGTCAAGGTCAACGCCTTCTGGATGGGCAAGCACGAAATTACGTGGAACCAGTTCGAAATCTGGGGCGAGAACATCGATATCGCGCGCCGTAAGATCTTTGCTTCCAAAGGCACGCCGCGTGACGAAGTGGCCGATGCGGTGACTCGCCCAACACCGCCGTATACCGACATGAGTTTCGGGATGGGTAAATCAAACAACCCCGCCATTTGCATGACGCAACATTCCGCGCGCATGTACTGCAAGTGGTTGTCTGCCAAAACCGGGCGATACTATCGCCTGCCGACAGAAGCCGAATGGGAGTACGCCTGTCGTGCTGGAACAACCACCGCCTATTCTTTTGGAGACGATGTTTCGCAGTTGGATGAGTATGCTTGGTACATCGACAACAGCGACGATGCCTATCACGAAGTCGCCCAGAAGAAACCCAACCCATGGGGCCTGTACGACATTCATGGCAATGTGGCAGAATGGGTTCTGGATCAGTATGCACCAGATTCTTACGGCGCTCGCGCCGCTGGACCTTTGGATCCGTTGAGTGTTCCGTCGCAGTTGTTTCCGCGAGTTGTTCGCGGTGGCGGCTGGGACGACGACCCGCGCATGTTACGCAGCGCTGTCCGCGAAGGTTCGTCGCTGGAATGGAAAGAACAAGACCCTCAGATTCCGCAGAGCATTTGGTACCACACCGATGCGTTGGGCGTCGGCATTCGCGTCGTGCGTCCGCTGATCGAACCTTCCGACGCAGAGAAAGCCGCCAAGTGGGACAAAACCGCCCCAATTCAACTCGACCCCGTCGTTGAATAGACGCGCGGCGTGTGTCGTGTCAACATAGACTGGCGAACGCTGCGTTCCGTTAAGCGACGAACTCCAAACAGCAAACTTTTCATCTACGCAATCCCCACCCAACTAATGTCAGGACATTCACCATGACCACATCTTCCCCCGAAAACTCGCGCCGTTCGTTTTTGAAAACAGCCGGTGCCGTCGCGGCAACCACCACACTGCTGTCTCGCGCCGTGTCCGCGCGTGCGTTTGCCGACGAAGACAACACGCTGCAACTAGCACTGGTCGGTTGCGGCGGCCGCGGCACAGGCGCCGCCACGAATGCTTTGAGCGTTGACAATGGGCCGATCAAACTGGTGGCGATGGCCGATGTCTTCGAAAGCAATATGAAGAACAGCTACGGGAACTTGGATAAGTCTTTCGGCGAACAAGGCAAGATGGATGTGCCGGAAGAACGTCGCTTTATTGGCTTCGACGGTTACAAGCAGGCGATGGACTGTCTGAAGCCCGGCGACATCGTGATTCTGACCACACCCTGTGCGTTTCGCTGGCTGCATTATGCGTATGCCATCGAACGTGGTTTGAATGTGTTCATGGAAAAACCACTGACCGCAGATGGCCCGTCCACTCGGAAAATGCTGGAACTGAATGAGAAAGCTCTGGAGAAAAACCTGAAGGTTGCCGTGGGATTGATGTGTCGCCACTGCGACGCTCGTCGAGAACTGTTCGACCGCATTCAGAACGGCGAACTCGGCGACCTGCTGCTGCTGCGAGCCTATCGCATGGCCGGGCCGACTGCATCGGCTGCGGTTCCCCCCAAGCCAGAAGGCGACATGACTAGCGATCTGATGTACCAGATCAAAAACTTCCACGGCTTTTTATGGTTGAGCGGCGGTGCTGTCAGCGACTTCCTGATTCACAACATTGATGAATCTTGCTGGATGAAAAACGCTTGGCCCGTGGAAGCTCAGGCCTCTGGTGGACGCCACTATCCCGGCGACATGATCGATCAAAACTTCGACACGTACTCGATCGAATACACGTTCGAAGACGGAGCCAAGCTGTTCGTCAACGGCCGCACAATTCCCGGATGCCAATCGGAATTCGCCAGCTACGCTCACGGAACTAAGGGCATCGGAGTCATTTCGTCGCGGTCTCACTGGCCATCACGTGCCCGAATCTACACCGGACAAAACATGGACAAAAAGAACCTCGCGTGGGAGTATCCTCAACCAGAAAAACACAATCCTTATCAGGCCGAATGGGAACATCTGGTCGAAGCCGTTCGCACGGATGCCACCTACAACGAAGTGCAACGCGGTTGCATGGCCAGCATCGTCACGTCCATGGGACGCATGGCGGCTCATACCGGCCAAGTCATCAAGCTGGATCAAATCATGAACAGCAAGCATGAATTCGCACCGGGCATCGAAAACCTAACGCTGGAATCAGAATCCCCTCTGATGCCGAACGCCGAAGGCAAGTATCCGATTCCGTTTCCTGGTCTGATCAAAGATCGCGAATACGCATAAGCATAAAGCGTTGTTGCTCCGCACGCATCGGCGTGACCGTAAACACGAAAAGCCCGCCGTCTCAGGGGTTAAGACGACGGGCTTTCGTGTTCTCGGCGGGGGTTCACGCCTGTTTTGCGGTTGCTTTCGTAACCCGAATGCGTCCGCGAGGGATCGATCGCAGTCCCTCGCGGACGCATTCGGGTTACGGCTCGCGCGAAAACATGCGAAACGAACTTCCGTCTTGCCACGGTTGTTCGAGTCCGTGGCTAGCGACAAGACGGCTGGGTTCGTAAACTAAAACGCGCCGCTCAGGTTTCCTCTGTTCAGATACGGGTTCAGCGACTGAAAGTTTCGGTAGTAATTCAGTCGCAGTGCCGGACGCAAATAGCCGTATTGCGACGGCAGATACGGATTTCCGAAGCCGGCGGGCACAACCTGCGTCGGCCGCACGCCTCGAGTCGTCGTGTGACGTACGATGGTTTGATGACGTGCATTGCCCGTCAGGATTTCCATGGTGGAATCGTGCTGGTAGTTGGGGTTGGCATCGTAGGCCGCTCGATTGAATGGAATCGAAGCGAAGATTCGAGCATACGCACCTGCGTCCACTGGAGCACCGTTGAGTGTCACTGGCGAGATCAGAGGAACCTTTGCTGCCGGACGAATGTGCATCACCCAGTTGTCGTCAGAAAATTCGCTGGCATGCCCCGGAACAAATTCGTGACCAAAGCCGTTTGGAACTTCGTTGGTTAATGGCTGAGGTGCAATTTCTGTGTGTTGCTGAGGCACTGGAATGAGTGCCGGTGAAGATCCGTTCAGGGAGTCTGGCAGTGGCAGCGGTGCCAGATCTTGGCCGGACACAGAATTGGTACAGGCAGCAACAGCCACGACGGCGATCCACGCCACAAGACACACTTTAAATCGTACAGACATTTCCGTTTCCCCCATGATTCTCGATTGGATAATCCGCTGTTGAATTCCAGCAGACTTGAGAATGATGGGGCAGACACCCCTGTGTCAATTATCGATGTGCAGATTTCGAAGCTTTGAAAGGTCGGCGTCGGACGCGAATTATTCAGACGGTTGTTCCGGTTTGTAGCCGATGTACACCGTGGCAATTCCGGCGGTCAATTTTTTGAAGGACGTTTTCTCCAGCCCCGCTTCTTCCATGATCTCAGTCAGCTGATTCCCAGAGGGAAACTCAGACACCGATTGCGGCAGGTATTCGTAAGCGGCCTGTCGGTTGCGAACCAGCAATTGTCCCAGTTTTGGCAGCACGTTGCGAAAGTACCACTGATACATACGGCTCAACAGTTTGTTGTCCGGCAACGAAAATTCCAACACGACAACGCGTCCACCCGGACGGCAGACGCGAGTCATTTCTTCCAGACCACCGATCGTGCTGGACACATTGCGTAGGCCAAAGGCCACCGAAACAAGTTGGAAAGTGTTGTCTTCGAAGGGGAGTTCCTGAGTGTCCGCTTCCAAAAAGACGACGTCGCGATCGGCGCGTTTCTTTTCCGCCAACGTCAGCATGCCGTGAGTAAAGTCGGTGGCGACCACTGATGTCCCAGCCGCCGCAGCTTTGGTCCACGAAAACGCCAAGTCACCGGTTCCCGTGCAGACATCCAGAATGGGGTCTGAGCCTTCAGGTTTAGCCAGTCGAACGGTTCGCCAGCGCCAATAGATATCTGTTCCGCCGGACAGAAAATGGTTCATGAAATCGTAACGCCCAGCGATCTCACCAAACATCTGGCGAATCCGGTTACCGGACTTATCAACGGGCATGTATCGGCTCCTTGCAGGATAAATTCAGAGACATAAACCACTAGGAAACCGCAACAAAGACCACCGATTAACCACCGGGGCTGTTGCTCTGGCTATATGCTCAAACCGCGTACGATAGCCTGAAACCAACCGGAATTCATCGGCGCTGAGACATTCCCTGCCTTAGAAGTCCTGATTCTCAGACAGTCCCGCCGTCAACCGCGTCGGCCCGCAAGCGGGGTGTTGATTTACGGGCTTTGTTTTGCGCAAGTTTTGTTCCTCACGAATTTAATATCGGGTGGCAGCGCTTGCCGTTCAGGCGATACCGCGTACGGGGCCGTATGAGGCGTCAATCGTTTCACCCGTGGTCGCAGACCAGGCCGGAAAACCTCGTCTGCGATTCCAGGTTAAACAACAAGAATGTCTCAGCTTGCCCAGATGGCAGTACAACGGGCGCTTTTCACAAACAACGTTGGCCGTGGCTTGGGCGTACCAGAGCGGTTTCCGATGGCTCCGACACACAAGCAGGCTTCGCCAGCATCTGCCACCCGGTGGGACGCTAAACGCCAAGTTGGCTAATCTTCGTCGAAGTCGGAGAACTCGTCTTCTCCCTGTAGCTCTTCGAGCCGTTTCAACACATCGCGGAAGTCGTAATCTTGGCTTAGGATTTCGTTGTAGTGATGTTCCGCCTTGTCGGTCTTTTTTGCTTTTTCGTACAATCGGCCCAGAAAGTAGTGAGCATTCTTGAAGGGGTCTGGCTTGGTATCGTGGTCCAGCGTTTCCAACGCTTTTTCGAATTGTCGTCGACCCAGATCGGCTTTGCCCGATCGTATAAAGCACTCGCCCAACCCGACAAGAGCGTCTTCTTTTAAGCGAGTGTCGGCCACGGATTGTTGAAACAACGGAATCGCCAGTTTGAACTGTTTGGCTTTGCGATAGCGTTCTGCCAGTTCGACCTTCATCTTCATATTGTTGGGATTGTTCTCCACACGAGCCGCGAAGATGTCGATCTCACGAGTCGCCATTTCTTCCTTCAGCTTCAGGCATTTGTTTTTCAGCGGTTCACGATCGGGATACTTGCGAGAACGTTCGATCGCTTCGGCCAGTTTTTCGCGCAGCAGTTCCAGTTCGATGTCCTCTTTCATTTCGATCAGCCCGACGCTGCCCGGCTGCAGTTCCAGTGCTTTGTCGAGAACATCGATGGCTTCCTGAAAGCGGCGTTCATCGCGCATGAGGTCCGCTAGTTTTTGAAAATTACCGACCGCGTCTGGGGCCTTGCGGATGGCTGCCTTCAGGTCTGCTTCAACAGATTCTCCGGGAGCCGCCTTTTCTTTTTGTCCGCCCTTCCGTGCAATGCGGTCGGCTTCGTACGCGTCGACTTCGACCTTTTTGCTGTCTTCGGACTTCACATCGCGAGTCGATTCCGCTTTGCCCAGACCGCTGCGATCGATGGTGGATTCCGCGTCAATTTTGCCCAGCATAGTGCGTGCTTCGGCGTTGACGGGATCGAGTTTTTTGACCGCTAGAAAACACGATCTCGCTTTATCGTAGTTGCCACGTTCTCGCAGCACGTAGCCTCGAGCCAGCAGCCACGGAATGTTTTGCTTATCGATTTCACACGCCATGCCATAAGCGTAATCGGCGATTTCGCCACGATCCAATTCGGCCGCTGCTAGCGCGATATCGGCAAACAGTTGACCGTCCCATGGATTGACCAGCATGCCTTCTTCGGCCGTCGTATCCAAGGTGGTCCAGTCTTTGCTCATCCGAGCTTTCTTGCATTTTCCGCGAGTCGTCATCAGCTTCACGCCGGCCATGCGCGCTCCCGTGCCGTTGTCGCCGAATTGCTTGCGGCAGCACAGATGCTTTGTCTGTCGAAACAACACGATTTCGGGCTTCATTTTTACGGCACTGCTGAAGCACTCCACCGCAAAGTCCCAATTCTGACGACTCATGGCGTCGGTACCTTTTTTGTACCATTCCTGAGCGGCACCAGCGAGTGGATCAGAAGCACTCATACGTTTTGAAACCTTGATTGATTGGATTGTCTGACAGAGCTGTCTTGATGTGATGAATAGAAACCTGAACGGTCGGCCTGCCGAAAGTGACTGGGCCGACGTCTCGCCTGCGTGGCAAGGCAGTCTATCGTATCCGTATAGCAGGCCATAGCCCGCAGCTTACGGCAGTTCGCGAATCTTCAAGCCGCGGAACTCGATCGGCGAACCTTCGGACTCTAAACACAGATAGCCTGTTGCCGGCGAACAATTCGTTCCGCCCGACACTTCTTCACCGTTCACCCACAACCGAACTTCTCCATTGATGGCGCGAATATAATAGTGGTTCCATTGGTTCACACCACGGCTCAAGTCTTTGGATGGGAAACTGCGTTTGCCGTCGGGGGCCACTGGCGCAAACGGGGTCATGTCCGAAGCCCCAACCGGAAACACATCGCCGTGACAGGTGAACCAATCCGCCGTTCGTTGGCCGCCATTTTCGTAAGCCTTCTTGTAGCCCAGATCAAGAACCTGAACTTCGATCCCATGAGGCAAGCCGGGGCCTTTGAGCGCTTCCAAAGATGCCGGAATGGTCCAGACAAACACGCCCGAATTTCCCGCGTCTTTCAAATGCCGCCACTCACACACAATTTCCAGATTGGTGTACTGCTTCTTGGTTCGCATGACGCTGACAGGCGTTCCGGTGCAGTGTATTTCTCCATCCTTGAATGTCCATGTATCGTCCGCACTGTTGACCCGCGCGAAGTCGTCTTGGCCGAGTGCCACCCAACCCGGCCCTGAGCCATCAATGACCGCTCGCGGCTGGGCGTCTTCAGCGAATGAAATTCCGCAGGTGATCAGAAAACCTGCGACGATGAAATGATGGTGTAACATAGTGGTGTTTTCAGATGGAAGTTTTTGGGCAGCGCCGGAACAATTCATAGCACGATGGTCTCCACCGTGATTCAGGACGACGATCATACGGCGGCGGACAGTCTCAGTAAAGCAGAATGGCGTCCCAAGTCGCCCAAGGGTGCGCTCATGGATTTCGGTGTATAGTTAGCCCCGGTTGTTGGCGGACTGTTGGTCCAAAAACCGGGACTAACGCTGGGCTGTTGAAAAGTCGGTATTTCACGGAGTTTTGGTTTGCGCAACTTTTGTTCCTCAGTGGTGGTTGTCAGATCTTCTTCGCGGCGGCTCTGAAGACTGCGGGGGAGTTGGTCTGCGCACCACTGTGCGACGTTCTTGATGGAACAGGATTCTAGGGCCGAACGAATCAGGGCAGAATTGAGATCGGCGGTCGCGATGGCCATCGTCAGAATCTGTTTCGTCAGACTGTTGCCAGACGTTGGCCGACACGCGACAGTTCGCTCCACAAGCTGATCGCATCGCGATACTCGTCCAGCCAGCCGAAATTCGCTTCCATCTTTGCAAGATGGCAGACGCGCCTGCTGACGAACTTTCAAATCTTGACTGCTGCACCAGATACAGCCCAACGCGCACCATGAAATTCTGGACCGTGGTGTGACACGGT
>JBDNHJ010000353.1:0-43655 GCA_041688835.1 Fuerstiella sp. | reverse complement strand
ATTTGGTCACTCATGATTTTCGACATCATCTGCGTCCTCCACACCACCAAAACACGTTTTTCATTCATCCCCTGCGCCGATTGTTGAGCTTCAGTCAAGAAACCCAAACCATGCGTAGTTGCGTTTAGTGTTTAGTGTTTAGTGTTTATCGCACTAGGGTGTTACAATTGCAACGTCCTTCCGTTCCGAAAAATCGAAATTTTAAGAAATTAATATTGTGGCTCTTGCACCGGAATTGACTAGGAATCGCCGCTTGGTTTTCCTGCTGGCCGTCTGCCTGACCGTAGTGATCAGTCTGGGTTTGAGAATTGTCTATCTTAATCAGCGATCGTTGTGGTTTGACGAAGCGTCCAGTTGGCTGACGTGTCAAATGTCACGGGGGGATCTGCTGGCAAGTCTGAAGCAGAGTACGCATGTGCCGCTGTACTACCCGATCCTGCGGAGTTGGATGGGGATCTTTGGCGATTCACCAACAGCTCTGCGGGGCTTTTCTGTGTTGTTCGGCATGTTGACAATCTGCGGATGCGGACTGCTCGGTCGCCGTCTGACACCCACGGGTCAGGTTCCGCCCGATGCTCAAGCGAGCGACGTCAACTCACACCACATTTCACGACTTTGGTTCGGGCTGTTCTGCGCCGCGTTGTGCGGATTCAATGGCTTCCAAGTGTTGGCGTCTGTCGAAGCGCGGATGTATTCGCTGGGCACTTTTCTGACCGTGCTGTCGACATTGGCTACTCTGAACGTCGCGCAGGCCCCTGAACGAAAACGGAATTGGGGCAGCCTCGTCTGCGTGACCACTGTCTCGTTGTATACCCATCACTTCCTCGCATTGACGGCCGGAATTCAAGCCATGTGGCTGCTAGGGCTGCTATGGACGCGGCGACAAGTTCGACCGCAGGCCGCGTCGGCCCCCGTGTTGCGGTATTGGCTGATTGCCGTCGTTTCCGTCGCCGTACTGTGGATTCCCGGGCTATGGTTGTGGGCGATTCAGATGAACCGCATTCACACGGACTTCTGGATTCCACCCCTGTCGTTTTGGAGCGTACCGGAAACGTGTTTTGATTTCTTTGCGGCTCCACCGCCCGGCAGACGTCGGGAATTTCATGGGCTCGCCCTGTGTGCATCGCTGGTTGTCGCCTTGCTGCTGCACCAATCGTGGCGACGAAAGCAGCCAGTCCTGTTGCTGCTATGGCTGCAGGCCGTCGTGCCGATGCTGCTGATCGCACTCGTCTCACTGCGAACGCCACTCTGGGAATCCCGCTACTTCCGATTTACTCATGTGTCACTGTTGCTGTGCCTAGCGGTGTCGTTGTGGTCGTTAAGTTCCCGCGTGCGGTTTCGAACGGTCACCTGTTCCGCCGCACTGATCGTGTCTCTGGCGGGAAGCCTTTTGTTCTGGACGCTGCGCGACATTCCCAATCGACAGGCCGTGCGAGGGGCCATGTCTCTGATCGACTCGCAGGAATCCACTTCGCCGACAAACGTCGTCGTGGTCACTTCGCCCATCCATTTCATCGTGGCTCGTTACTACGCCGATCAACTGGGCTGGCCAGCAGAACGTGTCAAACTGTGGACTGGCGAAGACCGTGATCCGGGGGCCGCGGTTCACTTGATTGACCGTGCCGATTGGTGGGACGGCGGCACGGCAGCCAAATCTGAAACCGTATGGGTGCTGTCTTCTGGTTTTCCGGAGAATGTGGTCGGTCACGTCACGTCCCCGGAATACGAATTTCCGTCGGACAACTGGATCGGGTCATGGACGGTCACGACCGTCCGCTTGGAGCTCCGAATGCCTGACGAATGATACTGCCGGGCGTGGCATCGGGAACCGCTAGTCTTCTGCAGGGCGCACGGGCCGTCGATTTGATGACTGAAGCATTTCAAAAATAGCGGCATGAAATTCGTGTGCATTCGTAGTGAAAGACGCCCAGCACAGAGAATCCGGTAGAGTCAGAACAGGCCGGAAACCGAATGGCTTCCGATCTGTCGAAATTTACGTTGCGTGGCAATTCGCCGTTGTCGTTTACGCCGCAGCTAGTTCCTTGTGGATCTCGGCGACGGTTCCGCGATCAAGGTTTAGCACCTGAGCCAGATCGCGCAGGTATTGGGCTTCTTCAGGTGTGTCGACTTTAATCGTCATCAGGGACACGGTGTAGATTGTGGCTGCGAGGTCCGCTGGAACCGAAGCGGCAAAGCCGGCGACGTTCAGTGGTGCGTTGAGCTCCGCGTTGACGAAATCAATTTCCGCCTGATCAACGTCATCTCCGAGGCGGCCAATGATTTTTCTCTGCTCGCCCTGATCAACTTCTCCGTCCGCCTTGGCGGCATTGCACATCGCGCGGATCAGAAGTGTGGCCTGTTCTGTGGCTTCCGGAGCGGACATGGCCGCAGCTGCTGCGTTTTGATCTCCACCGCCCAACAGGCTTCCGAGCAGTCCGCCTCCGATCAGGCTGCCCAGCATTCCACACTGCCTTTTCCACCCAGCAAACTGCCGACCAGCGAGCCCAGCATTCCGCCACTGCCAGTTTTCGATTGTGTCGCGGCCCCGCCGTCGCCGACATTCTTCAGCAGCGACCCCAGCAGGTTGCCGCCGATCGCGTTGTTGCCCAGCAGGCTTTTGAGTAATTTAATGGCGTCCATTGATGTTGGTTTCTAGAAGAAAAGTTGAGAATGCACGGCTGCTTGATGCAGTGAATCTGTGGATCAAAAATTCTGATTGGTGGCGTCTCCTATCGGTCGCGCCTTAGCGATTGCCATCCGTTTCGTTGGCGTACTCATTCATGCGATACAATGGCAGCAATCGGTAATAGACTTCCAGTGTCAGCGTGGACAGTGCTGTCGAATACAGCCTTCCACCGTATGGGCCCCACGGACCTTTTGGATCCCAGCTGCCAGCCAACGGCCCGTCTTGTCGTTGTTCGCCGATCAGCGTGTCGCGAACGACACTGTTCCACTGATCCCAAGGTTGACCGCCAAATTGATACATGGCCAAGGTGCCGTAATACCAATAATACATGTTCAGTTCCGACAGCCGAGGCATGTTGGCCAGCAAATATCGCACCGCTTCTTCACTGGCCGGTGAATCACGTTCATAGCCGAGCATCTGCTGACAGAACAGCGCTTCAGCCGTCATCGTCGGATTGACGGGTTCCGTTCTTTGCCCGTTCAAAATCACCGATCGGCGATAGCCAAACAATCCCCCTTCATTTCCTTGGCGGACGCTGTTCAAGAATTGAATCATCTTCTTGCGAACGGTGGGATCGATTCGTACGCCGGCAATTGCCGCACTTTTTAACGACATCATTTGCCAGCCAAACATACTGACGTCACCTTCTTGGCCAAATTTGTATCGCCAGCCTCCGCTGTCCGGATCCTGCTGACTGATCGTATAAGTGATTGCGCGGAGCAAGGCGGCTCGCAGGCGAATGTCATCAACTTTGCGGAGTCCGTAGCCTGTGAATTCTGCGTTCGCCGTGATTGCAGCATTGGCGGCTGCCGTGATTCCGCCCGGCATCAATCCTTGTTGCATCATCAACTGGCTGGTGATTGTCTGCATCGTCAGCGAACCGATTGCCAGATCGTGTGGGTCCACGATTGGCCCCAGCACCATGCTGTCCTGCATCCCGATGGCTTCTGCCAACGCATAAGTGGCCATCGCATGGCAATACATGCGCGCGTAGTGTTGAGCGTCACCGGCGAGGCAGCCTTCGGAATCCTGCTGGGTCAGAATCCAGTCCAGTGCGCGGTCCACGTCGATCGCGTACTTGCCGTCTTCGTGCGTATATCCTGCTCCCAGAAACGAAAGCGTGACCAACGCCGAGATTCCAGTATCGGCGTCTCGACCAGCGAAGTTCCGCCGGACCCCTTGTTCGTCGACGTCGACCAAGCCCGCGCCGTGAGCTTCCGCGTCCCAGTGACCATCGGCCGATTGCCTACTGCTCAGCCATTTGAGGCTTAGTTCGACAGCAGCTTCTGATTGTGCAGTGCCGCCGAATCGGCGTGCTGCATCGCGTCGTTGGTCGACGCTTCGCAACTGGTAGGTGGCGGGTCGAGATTCGCGGCGACGGATGTTTTGATTCTCGGCGTCGATTAAAGTTGCCGCGGAACGCAGTGCATCCGTAATGTTGACGCTGGTCCGTCCGTCTCGAACTTCGTCGTAGTTCGACGTCAACGGAATGACGGCCTGCGGTGTCAACGAATTCTGCCGCACCGGACGATCACCTGGGTCACGACTTCTTAACGTTCGCGACGGCTGCTGGAGTCTCGATTGAAACGACTGTGCCTGCGACATTTGTGAACGCGAGGAATCTGTCATGCCCGCGATCTTCATCTCTTCCGCACTGGTCAGCGGCGCGGATTTGCGATTGATCTGTTCTGTGATGTCGCTGTCGGGCAGTGGTATCGAATTGGGGGACGCTGAAGTCGCCAGCGCCAATGATGTGTCTTCCGTGACAACTTCGGTGTTGATGCGATTCACGCTGCCTGCGGACAGCATGTTTTCCGGCGTCGGTTCGGTCTCAATCACTTCTCCGCGTTCCGTTTTGACACGCCGTGGATTGGGCACATAGACGTCTGCGTTGCTTTGTTCGAGCATTGTCTGGACGTCGGCGGCGACGTCATTTGCGGCGGCAACGCGTGGTCCTTCTTCACCCGCGTCGCTGCGAATCGCAACTTCCGGAGCTGCAGCAGGTTCGAACTGCGACACGTCTTCGGCCATCGGCTGCAAGCTGTCGAGGAATTCCAGTTCGCGATCCGGAACCTCAGCCTCAGTCATCAGCCGCGTATCCATCGGCAGGCGATCTAAGTCGACATCCGGCGGGGTTGCGCGATCTGGTATCGGCGTGTTGCCAGATTCACGCAGCGTGACGTTGTCGCTGCTTTCGACCAAGATGCGAGTCGTTGATTCTTCCGGGGCTTCTCGTGCGGGTTGCGATTTCGTTTCGGCAAACGTCAGCGGTTCGAAGACTTCTAGGCCCATCAGGCAGACCGAATGGACCAGCAGTGAAGCCAGAAGCGATTTGACAGCGATATGGCGATCGCCCCAGCGCGTGGCCAGCATGGTGAACAAATGTGACAGCGACGCCACCATTCCCAGCAGCAGTCCCACGGCAATCAGGTCGTCGCCCGTTAAGGAGTCCCCCTGCCAGATTTTCAGCAGCACCTGCTTGAGCACGTTCACGGAGACTCTCCGTCTGCCACAGGTTGGAACGCCAGCGAGAAACTGTGGATTCGCGCTTTGTGGCAGATGTCCATCACGTCCACGATCTGCTGATACGCGCCTTCACCGTCGCCTCGAATCAACACCGCTTGTTCCGCATAAGCCGCGCGAGCTTTCTCAAGCTGCGTTTGGAGTTCGTTCATCGAGACCAACTGACCACTGATTGTGACTTCGCCCGTGCGCGCAACATTCAGGATCATGGCGTCCGGACGGCTGGACATGGGTTCGACGGCATTCGCTGACGGGAGCTCAATATCGTATTGTTGTTCGATCTCACTGAATCGCGTGCCGACCATGAAAAAAATGATCAGCAGAAACACGATGTCGATCATCGGTGTCAGATTCAGTTGAGGTTCTTCGAGTGATTCGGTTCGGAGGGGCATTTCGGTCTGGCGTCAGAGGTGGTCGTGTGGGCCCGCAGATTCTACATTCTATCGACAAACGGGTCGATCGGAGAACCGCCAATTCTTGAAGTCGTAAGTTGTTGCAACGAAATCGTTTAGTTCAATTCACGTGGCATAAGCTTCCGGCCGGCTTAATTCAATCAGAGATCACTTTCACAGCCGCTCGCCCGGCCAGTTCCAGCACCGGCAGAAACAACGACACTCCGCTGGTCAGTGTGTCTGGCAGGTTCGAATCCTGCAGCTTGATGTAGGTGACTCCTGATCCTTCGTGGGCGACTGAGGAATCGAAGGGAATCCACTGTCCTTCGATAAGAGCTTCGACCCAAGCATGTCCCACGAAACCGTATTGCTGGTTGGTATGCACAATGCCCGTGGCCATTCTGGCCGGGATGCCTTTGGTCCGAATCAGCGTGGCCAGCAGGATGGCGTGTTCTGTGCAGTCCCCCTTCATTGTCCTCGCAATTTCGTCCGCTGGCAGCATGACCGTCGAAAAGACGCTACGTCGCATTTTGACGTGGACGGCTGCTTCCAAGCGTTTGCAGATGGCCATGGGTGCGGTTTCTGATCCAGCGGACAACAACGCCATGCTGCGCAATCCGGGGTTCGAAACCGGCATCCAACGACTGGATGCCAGAGCAGGGTGGTCCTGCGGAACATTGCGATGAGCTACCGCCGATGGAAGGTCCGAAGGTGGCGAAGGAGAGTTCGATGGCAGTAGGGTGATGCGGACGGCGGAGGCGTCGATCGGTTGCACGGCCTGAAACGTGGCGTCTGGAATTGCGGGCAGGAATCCGTTGGTGACGCGCAGTTCAAGCACGCGAGTGGTCTGGTCTTTGTTGCCCGACAGTAATCGGTCGATCGGGATCGTTGTCTGAGCGTCTAGGTCCAGCGACTTGGTGGTTGATGCGGTGAGGGCGACTTCGGCAGACGTTTGCTCCATCGACAGCATTCGTGACAGAAACATCTTTTCCTGTCGCAACACAGAAAGCTGGTCGTCTGTGTACAGCAGCGTAGACTTTGTGGAATCAGCATCCGGATAGAATTGAATCCGTCGTGTCCTGAGTGATTTGCCATTCACACGAATCTGGCCGTCGGTCTTTCTTTCACTCGATACCGTGGCCACACCGGCTGTTTCCGGAAAAAAGACGGGCACGATCAGACGCTGATTCCAGGTCGCTGATTGCTGCGGCAGCCAGACCGTCAGAATCGGAGAACGCGTGGCTTGTGGGACGGAGACGCTGAAGTTCCGACGTGTCCCGGCGACTCGTTCGCTGATTTCGAACGCCGCTTTCGCTGGCACAAACGTTCCCGATCGTTCGATCCGGCTGCCTGCCCCGTCGATACGTTGTAGGTTGAACGTTCTCAGTTGACCGTCTTTCGTTTGAGTCGTCCACAGCGACGCTCTGAGAGTCAGATTCTGCCCCATGCGGTTTAGATACAGCTCTGTTTTTCGATAGCAGGCCAGCAGTGATTGGGCGTCGTCCGCTCGCGTTTTGACATGTTCATACCCCACGGGTTGGCCATCGAACGAAATCAGAAACCACGTTTCCGTTTCGTCCACCGGGCTCGCGACAGCATTCGAGGCACCAAACAGACTGATCAAGCCGACCAGAATCACACCGCCCAACGCCGTCCGTTTGTTGTCGCAGACTGAGATGGATGGTGAATGGAATTTGGTGCAGTGAAAAACAGGTTCGGTTTTCGGCATTGGCAAGGATTGGGGTGAATTTGTCAGCGGGATCGGATGTGCGGGTCTGCGGCCTTGGTTTCTGTGCTTGTCGTGCGGTTTGTGAGGATTACTGGGATTGGATGTCACGCGGAATAGTTTCGCAGGACCGCGCCGTCGTGTCTGCGCGGATCTGGATCTGGAAGAAATTCGCCTCGTGGACAAATGTCACTCTATTGATCATTTACGCATGCTAGGTTTTGGTCGAACACCACTTTCCGCATGACCAGTTTGTGTCATGCAATGAGCAGCCTTGATGTGACTTTTGTGAGGATCCAATGGGTTTCCTAAAGAAATTTTTGAAGTCGAATTACCGTGATAGCGACACTCCACGTGGCATGAGCAGTTTTCGCGACCTTTCCGAAGACCAGCTCGAAGAACACATGAGTGTGGCCCGTTACGGTGATTTCACCATGACCGATGCCGTTCGCCCATCTTACGGCTTGGAAGTGATTCCTCGCACCGGTTATCGGCATGAATGGTACGTCGACCAAGAATCGGGCGCTCGCATTCCGGTGCTGATGTCATCGGTGTCTCGCGAACGACTGTTCGACACCTTCTTGTCGCTACTTGATCCGCTGGGTGAAGTGGTGGACGTGGTCTTGGAAACAAGCCACGACAAAAACAACGGCGAGCATACGGATTTGTACCGCGAACAAATCGATATGCCAGTGCTGCAGAGCATTTTGTACGACTTCGAAGACCTACTGCTGGATGACGGGTGCTGCGGTATCGCCGTCTTGAATCCACGCAAGCCAATGGAAGTCCAGCTTGATGAACACAAGCTGCTGTTCGTTTATGGACAGGACAGTGCCGACTACGAGTGGGCACTTAAAGATAACAACGTGCTGTGCGACGAAGATATTCGATTCATTACGGAAGCGGAACACGTGCATTCTTCCAGCGATGAATTTCAACAGCGTTTCGAACAGTTCTGCTATCAGCTTGGAATCGATGACTAAGCTTGACGGGATAAAACAAGAATCTGGTTTCCAGATAAACAAAACGCAACAGGACGGCTCCGCAAGGTGCCGTTCTTTGTGTCATTCCGGACCATGTGAGTGGTTCGGTCAGTGTGACGATCTTTCGGCGGGCAACAGGACTGTACCAGACAGCGTTGCTCGATCACTTAGCTGCTTCTCGATAGAAACGGACGACTATCACGGAACAGCAATCGGAGAATTGCGATGTGGTTCCTCACTCACATTCGCCAGACAGCGTCTGACGCTGATTCGTGGCCGCGGCGAACGCCGCTTGGAAACAGTACCCTCATTTCCAACAGCTGTGCACGCAACCAATATGTTGTGATGGTGCTGCTGGCTTGCACTGTCCTGCTGACCGGCTGCGCTTCAGCGCCAAAGTTGTTCGCACCCGACGAACGTCTGGCCAACCGCGAGCCGCAAGATATTCCCGTGCCTGTGTTCGACGAAATGGAGCCACCGCCGTCTCGCGTGGCCAGCTCGCAGCCAATGCGAGGACTAGTGTCTGAACCTGAACCATTCGCGTGGTCGAAACGAGCCTTGAGTGCCGGGAAGCGTGACATCGAAGGGGTGACGATTGGGCGGGGCGGTTACCGAACCGTGATTATGGGCAGCTTGGCTGGTGACGATCCTTTGGCCATTGCGCTCACCGAAAAGCTGGCCGAACATGTTCATGAAAATCAGATCATTCTGGGCGGGATTCAGGTCACTGTCGTTCGGAATGCGAATCCTGACGGGGCTGCCCTGTCGCGTTCGGTCAACGAAAACGGTGTGTCGCTGAATCGTCAATTTACGTCTGAGTCAACTGCCGCGGCCGACTTGTTGAAACAGGAACCTGAAGTCCGTTTTTTGCAAGCGATGTTGAACGAAACGCAGCCTCAGCGCGTGATTCATATTCGCAGTATTTCGCGTGCGGCCGGAGTTGTCGCAGCCAGTTCTGGTGCCGCGAATGTGGCCCAAGACATTTCGTCGTGGTTGGGCTTTAAGTTTGCCGAGCTTCCGGGCACGTCGCTGGAAGGCACGCTGGAACGTTATCTGTCGCAGGAGAATTCTTGTGAGATCATTACGTTCGCGATACCACAGACCGTAGATCAGTCGGAAGTGTGGGACTTATACGGCGATTCTGTACTGAACTTGCTGCTGGACGAAGATTTCGAAACACGCAAGCTGGCGCGTGAAGCAAGCGAAACCACGGCGGCTGACAGTCGTGGGCGAAAGCAGGGTTCGTCACTCAACGACGACTAAATTTGCACGCTGCGTCAACGCACGGATTCCAAACCCAACGCTCGTCGTAACAGGCCGATTTGTCCTGCGTGAATATGTTCGTGCAGCGGGCAAAACAAAACGGCACCCAGCTTCGTTGGGTAGGCTGCATACGGCATGTCGACAGGTTCCAGCAGAACTGCGGGATCGACAGCCTGCAGTTCTTTCATCGCCAGCTCATGGATTCTGTTCAAGCGTTCTAATAGTTCAGCGGCAGAAGGCTGGGCACTCGCGTCCAGATTCGGTACGGTCTGTCGGCTGTAAGCTTTACGGAATTTTCCCGGTACGATCTCCAGGTCTGCCGGGCTTCGTCCGCGGATGCGAAACATCAGCAATCCGTATTGGCTGACCGCCAAGTGCCCCACCTGCCAGCCGATATGAGTTGGTAAGTCATTTGGCATTTCGAACCATAATTCGTTGGGCGTTGCCGCCAGCAATTGATGCGTGTAGTCACGAGCAAAATTGATTTGTCCAATTGCCCCCTGCAACATACAAGCGGCGGTGTGAGCGTCTGGTCTGGCTGTTGTATTCATGCCGCGAAGATTAGCAGGAACGCCGCACTCTGAGAATTCAAACACGCCGCGAAATTGCCGTTTACTGCTGCAGGAAGTGTTCGAAGAAAGCGTAGATGACAGCGTTCGATTCTGGGTTTGGGGAATGGTCGGCGCGGTTCGTCATTCCGACGCGGTGTTGGTGGCCGAGCAATTGATTGACCTGAACCAGATGGTTTAACGCCCGCCATTGTTCTGGCGGATCGACTTCGCCGCCCGATACCAGAAAAGGGCGTGGTGCCAACAAGGCCTGCAGTTCGTGCAGGTCGCGTTTTTGCTGCAGCAGTTTTGGGTAGAGTCCAAACGCAGGATTGTCGTTTGTGATCACACCCCGTGTGCGCCATGGTTGAGCGTGCCAGCCCAGATACCACGGTTCCCAATAGTTCACGCTGGGATGCGTATCGAACATGATGCCGGGGTCTGATACGGCGACCGCCGCGAATTTGTCGAACAGGCATCCGGCGAACATCGCCCACTTGCCGCCAAAAGAATGCCCCACGATCCCGATGCGCTGGTCGTCGACTTCCGGACGTGCAGCCAAAACGTGCCACGCATTCGCTGCGGCGTAACCCAGCATCGACAGCGGTTGCACCGTGGCATTGTCGATACTGGGATGATACAGAGAGTAAGTCTTTGCCTGTGAAGCTGCAGTTGTCCCGATCGACAACGTGACGAATCCTCGTTTTACCAGCTGCAGCGCGAAGTCGCGGTGTTCGCCCTTGAGTCCGATGGCGGTCTCCGGTTCGTAGAATACCGTTAGGACTGCGGGGCGTTTTCCGGTTCCCTCCGGAATCAGCAGGTAGCCGGTCGTCATCTCGTTTGGCGTCCAGCGAAATCGGATTTTTTGTTGAGTGAAGTTTTCCCGTTGAACGGACTCCAGAGTTTCGACAACCGGGGTCGTGATCAGCGGCGGCCACTTTCCGAGCAACGTCGTCCACTCGTTCAATAATTCCGCTCTTCGCTGTTGCCATTGTTCAGGCGTTGTCACTCTGCCGCTGTCGCGAAAATTCAAAACCGATTTGTAGTTCCCCAAGTCACCGCGATACGTTTCAGGGACTGCAAAAAACGGAGCGATCTTCGACCATGCGGCATCGGTTTGCCCGAAGCCAGAGCGGCACAGCAGAAGGACGAGAACCAGTGTGATTGACCGATGTGTTTTCATTGTGTTGCCTCGACAATTGTTTGGGGGAATGGTCGTTGTTGCCAGCGGTTGTTTGTTCGGGAGACTTTGCCGTCATATCAGATATACTCGTGTGCGTCGATTCTGCTGCCGTTCCTGGAGTCCGCTAATATGAGCACCTGCCGTCGTGTTTTACTGTTTCTCGTTATGGTCGGGTCTGGCTATGTCACTGCTGAAGGCGTTCACGCACAGCCGTCGGTCAAAATCCTGCTGGTCGGCAAGGAGCCCGATCATCCGCATGGGACGCACATGTATGTGCACACCAGCAATATTCTGGCGAAATGCCTACAGAAAACTCCGGGCGTAGAAACGGCTGTGTCACAGGGCTGGCCGACAGATCCGCAGATGCTGGAAGGTGTGAAGACGATCGTTCTGTATTCCAGTCCTGGCGCGGAGTATCTCATCGATGGTCCTGGTGGCGGGCAGTTGCATCAGATGATGCAGAAGGGCGTCGGTCTGGTGACAATTCACTGGGCATCGTCCGTGTATGAAAAAAATCTTGATCGCCTGGGAGATCAGTGGGGCGATTACCTTGGCGGCTTCTGGGTTTCGAATTACGGGCTCAGCACCGGCAAGTCGCCACTGAAGCAGCTGGTCCCCGATCACCCGATCTGTCGTGGCTGGAAAGAGTACGAACTACACGACGAATACTATCTGAAACCGGTCATCAAAGCGGCAACGCCGTTATTGCAGGTCACAACGAAAGGCGAAGATGTCATCGTTGGCTGGGCTTATGAACGTCCCGACAAAGGCCGCGCGTACGGAACGACGTTGGGGCACTTTTACCGCAACTTTCAGATCGAAGAGTTTCGCCGGACGATCGTGAATGCGATCCTGTGGACGGCTCACGTTGAGGTGCCGAAGGACGGAGCAGATGTGAATTTGAGTGCAGCCGACCTCGCCCTGCCACCTGAAGCTGTAAAGCCGGTGAAAAACTAATGCACAAACAGAAACTCACGGCTGTTGAGTAGTGCCCAGAGCAGATCTTCGAGGCCTTCGCGTCGTTTGCCTGCCTTAGCGATGATTTTCGATGCCTCGGGGAATTCCGCTGCTGTTGGCGAACGGCTCATGGTGAGCAGATACAATTCGTTGATGGCCGTCTGGTCGTCGGATTGTTCAAGTTTCGTCAACCGTCCGTTCTTGTCGGCCAGTTTTTTGTTAACAACGTCGCCGTTGGCGATGTGCAGTACTTGGGCAAGATTCGGTTGCGAGGCCCGTTCGCATTCACAGGCGATGACTCGTTGTGGACGGCCGAGAGTGTCGAGGAAATACGACGCGTAATTGGGGTCTGGAAGTTCGATGGCTCTGGTTCCCGCCGGGACACCGCTGAAACGTTCCTGTGTGCCACAGACGAAGTCGATTGCATCAAGGAGCGCTTCGGCGGGCATGCGTTTGACGTTGTAGTGAACGTACAGTCGTTCGTTAGTGAAATTTTCCGGGCGCGGCGTTGAATCAAGCTGGTAGGCACGCGACGTCATGATCGACTTCATCAGGTGCCGCAGGTCGAAACCACTTTCCACGAAGTCAGCGGCCAGAGCGTCCAAGAGTTCAGGGTTGGACGGTGGGTTGGTGGCTCTCATATCATCAATCGGTTCCACGAGTCCGAAACCCATGTAGTAACCCCAGATTCGATTGACGATGTTGCGTGCGAACAGCTTGTTGTCTTTCGATGTCAGCCATGTCGCCAGCGGCCGCCGCAGGTCACGAACGTCCGTTGTGTCGACAGCGGTTCCTCCAAGTGGGGCTGGTTCCATCACTTTGCGAGTGCGAGGATGTTTGATGGAACCTGTCGGATTAAGCTTCACAATTGTGTCCGCGCCGAGCGCTCCGAAATCTGTGCTGCCTTTGTTGCCAACGCGGGTAAAGAACGCCGCCAGACCGTAGTAATCTGCCTGGCTATAGACTTCGAATGGATGATGATGGCACTTGGCGCATTGCAGGCGGACGCCGAGAAATACCTGAGCGGTGGTTTCGGAAAGGTCTGTTGGAGTCTTGGCCGTTTTGAAGTAGTTGGCTGGGCCGTTCTGATAGATCGAACCCTGAGCGGTAATGATTTCGCGGACGAATTGATCCATCGGCTTGTTTTCACGAAGCGAATTTCGCACCCAGTTGGCGAACGACCACATGCCACCGTCGCCAAGGTCATTGCGGTTGATTCGCAGCAGATCTCCCCACTTCAGAGTCCACCAAGCACTCCATTCGTTGCCGTAGATGTCGCGTCCGGCGTCTCCGGTGAGTCCCAAAAGTTCGTCGACGAGTTGTGTCCGTTTGTCTGCCGCTGTCGACAAAAGAAAGGCTTCGACACGTTCCTTTGTCGGCAGTGTTCCTATGGAATCTAGAAACGCTCGACGAATGAAATGTTCGTCGCTGCAAAGTGTTGACGGTGTGACGCCCAGTCGCTGCCAGTGATCGCGCACTTTTTTATCGATGAAATTGTTGGGGACGAAAGACGTCAGGTCGACCTTTTCCTGGAACGGTGACAGCACGTGAGAAACCGTGGCCTGACCTTCGAAGCGAATCATGATCGCTGCTTGGCCGTGTCCGACGATGTTCATGTAACCTGATCGATCCACGGTGGCGATGCTGTCGTCCAGGCTGTCATAACGAGCCGCGTTAGTAACGTCGCGACTGCTGCCGTCGCTGTACTCTGCGATCACGTGTAACTGTTGCACGCCGTTCATCGTGTAAACGCGACTTGACGGACTGATCTTTAGCGCTCTGACAGCGGGTTCTTTGGTATCAGGTTTTGCAGCACCGCTGGCAATCCAGTCGCGGAGGATCTGATATTCGTAAGAGTCCTTCGCGAAACGCTGACCGCCACCGTGACGGACTTCCAGAATTGCTTTCTTCAGCAACAGGCTGTCTTCCGGTTGGATGAGAGAAATTCGTCGCTGATGCCGATCGCGGACAAGGGCAGGGTGGTCCTGTTCCGGGGCGTACCCCAGCAGCGAAAGCTTTAGGTCGCCCTTGCCGTATTGCGAGGCATGGCAGGCTCCCTGAGTGCACCCGGTCTTATTCAGCACAGGCATCACGTGCTTGCGGAAACTGGCGGCCGTGTCGTCAATGTTCGAAAGGGCAACGGTGACATCCGTAGTTGCCTTGTCACTGTGGACTCGGATTGAACCTTTGCCGTTCTTCAGCGGTGTGACGAGTCCCGTTTCGGAAACTGACAGCAGCGTTGGCGTCAGATTTTCGTAGGTGACGGATCGCGTCGCATCAACAGGACGTTCTGTGTTGGTGCCGAATGTCGCAGTCAGTTGAGTGCGGTCGTGTGGCCCAGCGATTTCCACGTTCCGTGGCTGCACGTCCAGTTCGCTGGCATCGACGGTTGTCAACAACACCGCGTTCAATGCGATCGAGCAGGTTGTCGTCAAAGCGTAAGCCATCAACTGCAGGTAAGACGGCATGATGCGACCTTGGTGGCGAGGTGATTGAGGTGGGGATTCGTTGTCGCACGGCTGCCTAGCGACGGCAGTTGCGGGTATTGGCGATTGTGAAGGAGGGACGCGATGTCGAAAACCGATCAGTTCTCGAATTATTGAGTCAGGTCTGGTTTGCAAGTTTACCCGGGTTCGGAGTGCCGATACAATTGTGACTCCCGAAAAAGCTGTGTTCGACCTTCAACCCACCTCTTCGAGCATAGCGCCAGCCCTCCACACCTCCCTCCTTTTAGGTGCCTGCCGTGCTGAACCTGTTTCCTCAAGATCAATCCAATTGCGAATCATCCAGCCGTCGTCACTTCCTGCTACAGGTTGGGGCATTAAGCGGCGTGGGACTTTCTCTCGATGGTTTGTTGCGTGCCGCTGAGTCTCAAACGGGTCGCAAAGACACCAACTGCATTCTGATTTGGACGCGTGGCGGGACCAGTCATCATGACACGCTGGACCCGAAGCCGAATGCTCGTTCCGAAGTGCGCGGTGACTTTGGTGTGATCGATACGGCTGTGCCGGGCGTCCAGTTCACTGATCAGATGCCACGCTTCGCGAAAGAGGTCGGACGGTTTTCTGTCATGCGGAATTTGAATCCGCAAAACGGCAGCCATGGCACAGCCGACGCATTCATGATGTCAGGGCATAAGTTCAATCCGTCCATCACATATCCGACGTTCGGTTCGGTTGTCGCGAAGGAGAAAGGATTCAAGGGCACGATTCCTCCGTTCATTCAGATGGGGACTCAGGTGGACCGCCGTTTCAATGGAGGCCTCGCGGGTTATCTGGGGATTGCCCACAACCCGTTCGAAATTCCTGGTGATCCGAACAGCAGCAAATTTACCGTTCGCGACATTAAACCGTATGGTGGCATCACCGCGGCTCGGATGGAAAACCGACGTCATGCTCTGACGTCTATCGATACATTTCAGCGCAACCTTGAAAAGCAATCCGATGCTTTGGGGGCGGTCGACGAACACTATCAAAATGCGTTCAGCATCATGACGTCAAAGGCGACTCAGGCGGCCTTCGACCTGGCCGAAGAAAGCGACGCAACGCGTGACGATTACGGACGTCATAACCTCGGGCAGAGCTGCCTGATGGCTCGCCGACTGATTGAAGCGGGAACCCGCTTCGTCACTGTCAGCAGCGGTGGCTGGGATACTCATACGAAGAACTTCGCGGGGCTCAAAAAGCTGCTGCCGCCACTGGATCAGGCGTTTCCGGCATTGGTTAGCGATCTGCAGGAACGCGGACTGCTGGATTCCACATTGGTTGTGTGGATGACCGACTTCGGACGCACGCCGGTCATCAATTCTGCCGCGGGCCGCGATCACTGGTCTTCGGCCAGCGTCTTGTGCATGGCGGGTGCGGGGACTCCCGGGGGACTGGTTCTGGGCGAAACAGATGACATCGGTGAACGTCCTGTCGGCCAAGAATATTACCCCGCAGACGTTGCGGCCACCATTTATTCGAAGCTGGGCATTCCGCTGGACACAACTCACGTAACGCCAGATGGACGTCCTATGACGTTGTGTCACGGGAATGTGATTAAAGAATTCATGGGTTAAAGTCGCCGCCCCTTTCCGTGCGTCGACTTTTGGCCAAACAGAATCAGGTTCCGCGACATGAACGACAATCCTTACAAAGAGAGCATGGAGCGGGAGCGTGAGCGTGTGCAAAACGCTAAGCCGATGGGCAGGATGTTCTTGGTGGGATGCCTGTTGCTGGCATTGAGAGAGTTCGTGGAAGCCTTCGTCCGTTACAAATCAACGGATCTCCCGTACATATTGCTTGCTCCAGTGGGAATTAAACCCAGTGACATTATGAAGCATTATCAATTTGTGAGCTGGGTCTCAGCCGCTGCCAGTGGGATTTCACTCGTTGGAGGGGGCTTTGTTGCTGTACGCGATTTGGAAGCGTTTGGCCGTTCCGGTTACTGATCGTAAAAACGAAATGTGAGGAGTGAACCGTGAGACTGTGGGTTTTTCTGACTCTGATTTCCTTGTCCGTTTCTGTCAACGCCGAAACCAAAGTCGGTTTCCGGCAACTGGGTTCGACGACTCCTGTCGTTGTACAGCGTGGCAAGTCGTCAGAGATTAACGTCCGGTCGAACTTTACTCTGGACGGTGCTTACAAGGTGCTGTTTGATCAGCCAGGAATCACGGCGGAGTTTCTGGAAACGAAGCCCATCGATGCCCCCCGCAAGGGCCGCGGTCGTCCGGGGCATCCGTTTCGATATAGCGTCGATGTTCCCGCAGAGCAGTTGCTAGGCATCTACGAATACCGCATTGCCACAAAAACGGCGGTGTCGAGCGTAGCTCATTTGATGGTTACGGATTTTCCGGTCATTGCTGAAGACGCGAAGACCGAGAACGGACTACCGACGAACGCTCAGGCGGTCACTGTCCCGAGCGCTATTGCGGGGACTTGCGAAAAAACAGAAGACGTTGATTGCTATCGAATTGCCGCGGAAGCTGGCCAGTCGCTGACGTTTGAGGTTTTTGCTCAGCGAGTCACCGAAGCTGTGCACAGCATGCAATCCGGCAACGGGACCTATCTGATGAATCCGCTGCTCACGCTGATGACGTCAACCGGACAGGTGCTGGCTCAGAATGATAACTACACCGGCGGCGATCCCTTTATCGCTCATACATTTGCAGCCGACGGTGACTACGTGATTGCTGTTCAGGATGCGCGATACATTGGTAATACGAAATATGTGTACTGCCTCGAAGTGTCGGACAGGCCTCATGCTGATGCGGTCTTTCCCATGGCCGTCACGCGCGGCGAACCCACGGAAGTTCAAATCGTTGGTCAGCAACTCGGAAAACACTCAAAGGCGACAATCGACGCGACTGGTGAAGACCAATCGCCAGGCTGGCGGAATTTCGCGCTGAATGCTGATGCCGGAGAAACGAATCCGATTCCCGTGCTGGTCACTGACTCTC
Source organism: Fuerstiella sp. (assembly GCA_041688835.1). GTDB lineage: Bacteria > Planctomycetota > Planctomycetia > Planctomycetales > Planctomycetaceae > Fuerstiella. The sequence continues at coordinate 25,954 of JBDNHJ010000353.1, read as the reverse complement.
TTCAAATCCAGGCACCCGACGGCAACCACGATTTCGATCAGCCAATGAAGATTGATCTCCCGATTGGAATCTCAGGGCGATTTACGCAAGCCGATCAGACGCATCGATTCCGTTTCACCGCGAAGAAGAGTGAGTATTTCTTGTTCGATGTGATGGCTCAGCGAGTTGGTCAGTCACTGGACGCTGTCCTTGAGATCAAGAATCCTGCCGGGAAAACCCTGACAGCACCAGACGACGGGCTGCAAACCAAGGACCCGACGGCCTATTTCAAGGCTCCTGCCGATGGAGACTACACGCTGTTGATTCGCGATCTTCACGACCGCGGTGGGGCACGGTTTCAGTATCATTTGCGTGCGGAGCGGTCCGGCCCGGATTTCGAAGTTCACGGTGAGTACTACTATTCGCAGCTGGCACCGGGAACGCGCATGGCTTGGTTCGCGAAGCTGACACGTTTGAATGGATTTGCTGGGCCCGTCGAAATTCTTGTCGAAGGACTTCCTGCTGGAGTTACCCATGAGCCCGTGACGATTCCAGCGGGAATGAATCATTGTCTGGTGAATCTTGCGGCTGACAATTCGGCTAAGGTGGATGCCACGTTAGTTCGAGTTGCCGGTCGAGCCAGCATTTCAAGAGGTGACGAAGAACTGGACGTCACTCGCTACGGGCGCATTACGTGTGAGCTGCAGACGCAGGGCGGTGGGCAGGCACGCTGGCCGGTCAAGACTTCCATTGTTGGCGTTGTTGAACCGCTGGATTTGCTGAGTGTTGTTGCTGAACCCACGGAAGTGAATCTCAAACGCGGCGGCAAAGCCGAGTTCAATATTCGCATCGAGCGCAACAAGGATTTTAAAGAGCCCGTGACGGTTGCGATGGCGTTTATGTACTTTACTAGCAACTTCGGAGACCAGCTGCCGCCCGGAGTCACGGTTGCGAAGAACAGTACCGGTCGATTGAGCGGTGATACTTTGGAAGGGAAAATCGTTCTGGAAGCCAGCGACAAAGCGTTACAGGTGGAGCGACTTCCGATTGCTGCCTTGGCACGAGTGCCGATTACGTTTTCTATTACAACAAATTTTGCCAGCAACCCGGTGTATCTGACGGTCACGGAAAAGTAACCATCACGCGGCCCCGTGAGATCTCTCGAATTATATTTGACCTGCGATCGGATGGAAGACCTGAGAGATACAGATGCCGATCAACTTCTTAGCTGATTCAAACATCAACACATCGTGGCTCGTCACGGTGGAGCGATGACGGCTACATTGGCGACTGCCCACATAAATGGAAAAAACGATGTCTTCAAATCGAACACCAGCGAACAGTTTGCGATGCGGCGGACCGGTTTCTCGCCGCTCGTTTCTCGAATACGGAGCCGCTGCTGCCGGTGGACTTGGCCTCGGCGGACTGTTGCAGGCCCGCGAAGCTGCGGCGGCTGCGATTGGTGGCATTCCGGCAGATACCTCGGTGATCTTTGTGTGGCTGCCGGGCGGCCCGTCGCACATGGAAACGTACGATATGAAACCGGATGCTCCCAGCGATTACCGTGGGTTGTTCAATCCGATCGCGACGAACGTGCCGGGACTGGATGTCTGTGAGTTGTTGCCGAAGCATGCGAAGATTGCTGACAAGTTCAATATTATTCGTTCGATCGCTCACGACTTTGCTGACCACGGTGGCGGCCATAAACGATTTTTGACCGGTCGCGATCCGGCCACACCGACCGGTTTTGTTAACGACAAGCCTTGCGTTGGTTCGATGGCGTCAGCTGCTTTGGACAACGTCCGTAACACCGGTGGACTGCCGAATTATCTCGTGCTCGGTTCCGGTCGCGTCAATAGTATCGACACATTCAGTTTCGGCTCCGCCTATCTCGGCAATCATACTCACCCGTTTCGCATTTCCAACGACCCCAATAGCGACGATTTTAAGGTTGCGAACGTGGGCATGGACAAGTCAGTGGCGGGGCGTCTGGATGATCGTGTCACATTGTTGCAGAGTTTTGATCGCCTGAAACGTGAAGTGGATGATCGCGCGGTGATGCACAGCATGGATAAATTCAACGAACGCGCGGTTGCGATGCTGACGTCGAACAGTGTTCGCGATGCGTTTGATATGACCCAGGAAGAAGCCGCTGTTCGTGATCGTTTCGGCCGTCACGGCTGGGGACAGCGAGCGCTGTTGGCTCGGCGACTTGTCGAACGCGGCGTGCCTTGGGTGACTGTCGTGATGGAGAACCCGTATCAGTCAGGCATTAAAATGCCGAAGTACGGGACGTACAACTGGGATTCGCATGCCGTGAACTGTCATTTGTTCGACGACGCGAAAATGCGTTTCCCGATTTACGACAACACCATCACGGCGATGATCGAAGACCTTTACGCCCGTGGTCTGGACAGGAAGGTGATGCTGGTTGTCACTGGAGAATTTGGCCGCACGCCGCGAATCAGCAATACCATCGGATCACAAACGAAAGTGACACAGCCCGGCCGTGATCACTGGCCTCGTGCGATGAGCATGCTGGTTTCTGGCGGTGGAATGCGGACAGGGCAGGTCATTGGTGCCACGAACGGCAAGGGTGAAGAACCGATCAGCCGCGCCTTGACTCCCAACGATCTGTGGGCCACCGTGTATCGTCATCTGGGCATTGATTATTCTCACGAGTTCCTCGACCATGGCGGGCGTCCAATGCCGATGTTGCCGTTCGGTGAACCGATTGCTGAGTTGATCTAGGTCTACGAGACATCACATTGCTTGAGCTCATGCGCTCGCTCACTCGGAAACGTACCGTTGTCGCTTTGGAAATTCGACTCAATTGCAACAAGTGTCCGTCAATGAGCGTAGCTAGCTACTGGCGTTCGGACCAAGAGCGACCGGGCCGATCAACTCGGAAGCTCACCAGTCGCCGTCCGTCAACTTCTGTGACATAAACAGTGCACCCATCCGGTCCGCCGAAGCAGAGGTTTGATGGTTTGGTGCCCAGTACGTTGATTTCCAGCAAGACTTCCCCCAGTGGCGTCATCTTGACCACCGTGCCTTTGCCGTGACGTGTGATGTACAGGTTTCCGTCGACGTCGCAGCGCATGCCGTCGCAGCCGTGGTCGGGAAACTGTTTTATTAGTCGCTTGTTGGTCAGGTTCTGGTCTTTGTCGATGTCGAAGGCCCAAACGTTGCGTTGTTTGGATTCGTTGACGTACAGCGTATTCCCGTCGGGGCTAACTTCGATACCGTTGGTCGTGCCCATGTCCTTTTGAAGTAACATCGTGGTTCCGTCCATGTCGATTCGCCACAATTGCCCCGTGCCGTTTTTCCAGTTGGGGTCACTGGCATACAGAGTTCCATTCGGTGCGATCGCCAGGTCGTTGGGCTGATTCATTGCGTCGTTGTGAGCGAACGTTGTGACCTCTCGCGTTGCGGCATTCACCTTCAGGATGTTGTGCTTCGGATAATCGGCAACATAGAAGTTGCCGTCCTTGTCGAAGCGAATGCCGTTGCCAACGCTGCCTTCAGGAAGCGTGACGAACACTTCGCTGGACCCGTTCTGACTCACACGCCCGATCGTTCCCTGCTGCCCAAAGTTCACGGCGAAGATGTTGCCATCGCCGTCACAGGCCGGGCCTTCGATTCCGGTTGTGAATTTACCCGGTTGCGTGACTGCCCGCGCCGTCCACAAGGGTTGTTCAAGCGTGAAGACGATATCGGCGGATGCGCCGAATTTTGCGGGGAGTGGAATGTTGGCGAAGCTGGAGTCGTCCTCGAAGCGATGTTGCCACAGGCCGTTCAGCGCAACCGTTCTTGTTTCACCGTTCCGTCGCCAGGTGATCGTCGGAGCGACTGCCATCACGTTCATGTTTTTGCTGGTGATGCGTATCGCAAGCAGGTTGGCGTCGTCCGGCTGAATGGCATCATCGGGAATCATCAATTGTTTTGACGTCGCTCCTCCGATGATGCCAGTCTTTACTGGCTGCCCGTTCAGCCAGACTTCGATCCCTGGATCCTGCGAATGCGCGTTCAGACCGAGCATGATCGCTGTATCGTTGTCACGATCGTTCGGAAACCGAACAGCGCAGCGATACCATCTCACGTTCTGAGTGAAATGTTTTACGGGGATGTCGGCCAGAAACCAGTGGTCAAAGAAGTCCGACTTCCGAGCGTGCGGCGCCTCAATGTCGGTTGCCCAGCAGATTCCCTGATACAGAAGTTGGGTAAACGCCCGCCTGAGGTCGTAGAAGTCGTCGATGTGTCCCATCGACGTGTAGAACGATCGGCCACCATCCGCACGGTTGAATGTCCATGTCACTGGTTCCGGCGGATGCCCTTCAACCGTGCCTGTTGTCAGCACGAACGCGCCTTTGGCCAGCGGGGACGTTTGATAAAGCGAGCCACCCTGGAGTTGCGGAATGGCGGGAAAGTGGTTCAGGATGTCATGTGGTGCGGAAGAACTCCTCCTCACCAGCGAATCCGAATCGTTGCCGTGATGGCCGTGGTAGTTGCCTCCAAAGACGTCCGCGTCGAATTCCGGCCAGTCGGCAAAACCTTCGGGTGGATCGTCTTTTCGCAGTGAAAACGCATGGCTGGCGGTGCGAATGCCGATCACCGGATTGCCGGATTTTACGTAGTCACGAATGAGCTGCATGTCAGCCGCGGGAAGGACACGGCGACGGACACTCACCAGCAGCGCGTCTGCCGTTTTGATCGCTTCGATTCCGGGCAGGCTGTTTCGTTCTCGGTCGCTGGCGAAAACCGTTGTGACTCGGAAATCGCGACTCAGGTAACTGGCGGCGAACTTCGGTAGCGTTTCTTCCGTTTTGTATTCCTGTTCGGCGATCAGCATCACCAAATGAGGTCGCTTGTCGTTCTTGAAGCGAAAGTGCTGGCCGCCGAGAAACTGGTCGCTGGTAATGGTAGGGCAGAGGTACCGTTCGATGTGGGATACGATCAGGTCGGTGCCGGTGAAGTGGCTGACATATGGCCAGCGTTGGGGGTTGTACATGGTGTCCGTCATGTCTCGCATCAACACGACATTCTTTCCGTTGCGAGCCATCTGGCGCAGGCCGAAGGGGCGTCCCAGCACACACATGTTGGTGTGAACGCCGGTCAGAATGACGTTGCGAATACCGCGCTGCTGCAACACGTTCCAGACTTCGTCGCCTTTGTCGCTGATGAAATCACGGACCTCATCAATCGTGATCATGTCGGTCTGCTTCTGCCACGGCAGATTCGGATTGCGGCCCAGCGCTTTCAGCTTGGCCGCCCATTCGGCGTGCTCAGCAGGATCATCGTCCTCTCCGCCATCGGATTGGTCAATTGGATAGACGGCTCGTTCTTCGGCCGGCACAACGCTACACCATGCTTTGCAATCGTGCGGAACGAATTCAGCGGTCGGTGCCTGGGTCGCTCGTTGTCGCGCGGGATGATCCTGGTAGGCTGGCATGCAGTCACTGGGCGAATGGATGATCGTCACGCCTTCATTGCGAGCCTTCGTGAGCACATCATTCAGGCGAGGAACGAATTCCTCCAGTCGCCGCACGGCGTTCAGGCAGTGGTGATAGTCCCACACATCACAAACGATGATCGCCGTTTCTTCCGGCTTCCATTCTTCGTCGCGAACAAGCTGGTGAAACCGCCCGCTGTTCAGGCTGCTTTCCTGTTGATAGCGGAGTTCCAGCTTCAGCGGCTCCGCAGCCTTGCTTTCTACGCTCATGAAAATCGCTGTTGCTGTCACCCAGGCGAACACGAAGATCGTTCTGGACCGGTTGGAAACGGGGGCCGTGGGCATGGGCGGAGTCCTAGCGATGGAGAGCGGGGCGGGTCGTAAGAGTTGCAAAGGCAGACGGTCAGTTTCATCTACGCCGCCCTGTTCCGCAACCAACCGGGTTTCTTCACGATCATGGCAGCCAATCTGTGAGGATTCGTGTCAGTCGATTTGCATCGAATACAGGTCAGCGTTCTTCATGGTGAAACGCACCTGCCAGCTGGCCTTTGATAGTGGCGGCGACTTTTCCCATTGAACCGGAGCATCAACCGCGTCTCCCGTTAGCGGCCGTGACATGCCGATCACTTCGCCGGATTCATTTAGAGCCTCCACTGTCAGTGAGCCGCCTGGCTTGACGACGTAATTCAAGAGTAGACGTGTTCCTTCGACAGCGAGCGGTTTTGTGGTGATTTGCCCACCGGCTGCCCCGGCACGCAGGGCGACGAAACCATCAACGCGGTAAACGAATCTTCTGACTCGCCCCGGAGTTTTTTCATAGTAGTTTTCCGTACCGTAGACGGAGATTTCGTTAGGGTTGTTTGGCAGGTGCAACATCCCCCAGACCATGTAGTTGCTGCGGTTGTGATTCCTGTCCTTGGGGGCCGTTCGGGGGATCACGGCCTCGGCGTGCCGACTGAAGTGCACGCCATCGCGGCTGCTCATGAAGATTGGTTCTACTTGCTGGCTTTTCGGTTCATAGCGCGTCGGAAAACCAACAAACAGATGTGGTGCACGAGAGTATTTCTGAACAGCGTTCGTGTACAGATGTTCGGCCGGAGTGCCTTCCGGATAAGTCAGGTCGGCTTCGTTTTCCCAGTGGAGGAAGTCCGTTGACGTCGCCGTGCGGATGGCGCGAACTTTGCTTTTGCTGAAGTATCGCCAGTAGGCGCGATACTGGTTGCGGTCTGTATCCCAGAAGGCGAGGTTCTGGGAATCGAACGCTCCATGACTGATCACTGGTTTCTGCTGAGTTTGCGTCCAGTGAATACCGTCGGGGGATGAGAATGGCACGAGTCCTCGCCCATAGTCACCGATGCCGCCGAATGCCTTGTATTTTGATTCCGCCGACGCTGCCGGATTACTGTCGCGAAATGCCGTAAAGTTGTGTGTTCCGGAGCCCAGCCAGACGATGTTGTTCTGCTTGGAACCGTTCCAGTCGAAGAGACCGAGATTCGGTTTGGTCCAGTTTACGCCATCCTTACTTTCGGCGTAGCAGGTCACTTCCTTGTGAGCTGCCTTCATGTTTTCGTCGTGCTGCCAGCCTCGATAAATCATGCGAAACAGTCCATCGGCTTCAAACACCGTGTAGTAGCCGCTCGTGTTGCCTTCCCATGCCTCACCAGTTTCTAAAACAACTTCACGAGGATTAGGTTGCATGGCTTGTTGTTTGACATCTCCCCGCATGTCGGCGATCAGGTGATCATCAACAAACAACTCCAGACGGTTGCCGATGTCGATGGGATCAGCTCCGCAAACGACGGCAGTTGCGAGGACAAACACTAAATGGGGCGTGCCGAACGTCATGATGCTTTTGGGGCTGTCAAACATGATTGACCTTTCCAGGCTCTGTGAGATGTGAGTCTCGAGTAGGCTGCGTGCGGGATTATCGTTTCAGGCACCAATTAGAACCAATCGAGACGGCAATGGCACCCAGGTGGCAAGGAGTTTGTTGTGAGGCGGGCATATGCCGCTGGGATCGTGTGTTTGTGCGTTACTGTAGGCGTAAGCTGGCTGAAGTCAGTGCGTCGGACGAATGGGACAGGGGCTGTTGGGTCTTAGTCGTTGAAGGCAGTTTCCTTATTGTCGTGAACTGTAATCGCTCGCTGGGCAAGGCTTTCTTAATCGAAAATCGTGCCCCGTGGCGACGATTCAGCGTACTACGCTGTAGCAGCTTGGGTTTTCGAATGGTGGTTGATTCCTTTTCTCCGGATGAGTTCGTGGTAGTATTCGGACTTGGTTCTACCACGTAAGCGCCGAGCCTCTTCTCGGCTGTCACGCCGAAGCGTGGCCTGCGCGGTTTCCCCGATTACGTTTGGATTAGCATATAATGGAACGTCGACGTTTGGGTGGCAGCGGGATTGCTGTTACCGACATTTGTCTGGGCACGATGACTTTTGGGGCTCAGTGCGACGAAAAATTGTCATTCGAGATCATGGATCGCGCTTACGATGCGGGAATTGATTTCTTTGATGCGGCGGAACTCTATCCGGTGCCGCCAGACGTGAAGAGCTTTGGTGTTACGGAACAAATCGTTGGACGGTGGCTGAAGACCAAACCCCGTGAATCCGTCATCATGGCGACGAAAATCACGGGCCCCGGCCACGGCTGGTTTGTGCCACCTGTGCGACACGGCCGAACGACACTGGATCGTTTTCAGATCATGCGCGCGGTCGAAGGCAGCCTGCAGCGATTGCAAACCGATTACATTGATCTGTATCAAACGCACTGGCCCGATCATGGGGCTCGATACGAAGACATTTTGGATGCCTTAACCATGTTGATCAAGCAGGGCAAGGTCCGTGCCGCAGGGTGCAGCAACGAAACCTGCTGGGGCGTGATGAAAAGTCTATGGGCTGCGGATACTCACGGCCTTTGTCGTTACGACTCGATTCAAAATAATTTCAGTCTGCTGAACCGTCGTTGTGAAAGTGAGCTGGCGCAGGTTTGTCGGCGAGAGCAGGTCAGTCTGTTGCCGTATTCACCATTGGGAGGTGGTGTGCTGACCGGTAAGTATGCCGATTCGTTTCCTGAAGGAGCTCGGTTTACGGCGTACCAAACGGCAGGGGAACGCCAGCAGAAAATGGCAAACCGGTTTCTGAACGACCGCAGTCGTGCCATGGTCGAATGTTTGCAGCCCATCGCCGACGGTTTAGGAATTACGCTGACGGCACTAGCGGTGGCGTGGAGTCGTCAGCACGATTTCGTGGCGTCGACGATTATCGGTGCCACGACTGTGGCTCAGCTAGAAGACAGCTTGGCGGCGAAAGATCTTGTTTTGGACGACGAAACCCTGAGACTGATTGATGAGCTGGACGAGCAACTGCCAACTCCGCTGCGGGAAGATGGGTTGAGGCGGCTTTGAATAGGAAAACTCTTCATATTCTTTGTTTATTTGCCAAATGGAGGGTGTCTACTGTACGTCGGATGTGAAATGGCCGATTTTTGTTGGTAAGTCGCGTGCCCCGCTGGTGTGTCAGAACTTCATTTCCCGTTGCTCATTTCTTACCATCCGGGATTCGGCTCAGTGATTTGGCGATCTGTTGGTCTGCCCTGACCTCGTTAGGCGATGGAATGTTGGAGAAGCGTTATCGAATTCAGGCAAAATCCGGTCTGTCGGCCGCATACACCCTGCACGAACTCCGCCAGGAAGCTGCGAGCAGCACTACGCTGGCTGCTGCGCAGTGCACGGCGGACGAGGGTGAGACATGGGTGTCCGTCGCCTCACTGATGGCTGCTCCGCACGATTCTGCCACACCGCAAGTTGCCGATCCGAGCGACAGCACCAAAAGCGAAACCAACACGGCGAACTCGGCCAGTACGGCTCACAGTTTTAAGGCTGATCCGCCAAACCAAAAAAATCGCAATCGTAAGTTGAAGCGTCTTGGCAAGACGGATGGTGAATCAAAATTCACCAAACGTAGCGCCGAAAGAAAACTGCAGAAAGCCTCCGGAAAAATCGTCAAGCCGCAGGATCTGATCGGTGCTCACCTCGCCAATGGTCGTTACATCGTGAAGTCGATGCTGGGCAAGGGCAGCATGGCTTATGTGTTTTTGGTCAGTGACCAGCGGCTCGAAACCGATGCTGTTGTCAAAATTCCGAAACCCGAAAAATTTACGACGGTCGATTTCAGCGACCGCTTCAAGCGAGAATGTCAGCTGCTGGTTCGATTCTCCCATCCCCACGTGGTCAAGGTTTTGGATGTGGGTGAGCATGGACAACTGCCGTATGTTGTCATGCAGTTGTTGTCTGGCGGAAGCCTGACAGATCGGATGGCCAACGAGGCGGATGATCAGGGACGTATGTCGCCCGAATCTTTGAAGTCGTGGGTGCGAGAAGTCGGTCGCGCATTGGATTTCTGTTTTCGCAAAGGCATGGTTCATCGCGATGTCAAGCCTGCGAACATTCTGTTTGACGAAGACCACAATCCGTATGTGGCCGACTTCGGTCTATCGAAAGTGATGTACGGCGAGCATGAAGATCTCAACTCTTCCGAAACCGCCGCTGGAATTGTACTCGGAACGCCGAACTATATTTCTCCCGAAGTCGTCTTGGGGCAGCCGTACGACGGGCGTGCCGATCAGTATTCGCTGGGGATCACCGTCTATCACGCGCTGACCGGAAAGGCTCCGATGCAGGGCAATAGCGCGACGGCGACGATGGTGAATCAAACGCAGAAATCGCTGGACTTGCTGAGCGATGTTCGGCCAGACATGATTTCTCGCCCTTTGGCGCATGCCATTCAGAAGAGCATCGAAAAGAACCCGAACAAGCGTTTCGCCAGCTGCGAAGAATTTGGCGACGCGATTTTGAATGGCTTGCGTGTTCCTGTATCACGGACGACCATTGCCGCGTCTTCGGCATCCGGAGGGACGGCTCGACCCACTGCCATCAGCCCTGTGGCTGAACAAAAAACAGCCGCACCGCAACGCTCGAGGTCACAGCCGGGAAAAAAATCTGCCGCGTCTTCCGCTTCTGCATCGTCGCCCGCTCGTTCAAAGGCTGGATCGTCGGAAGCACTTGCGCCGAACATGGATTGGTTCGATGCTTCGGATGAGTCTTCTTCCGCCAGTTCTCGCAAAAAGTCTTCGGCACCACGACGTCGAGCTGCCACAGTCGCCGGAGCACCAGCCGCATTGCCGCCTAAGAAGTCGGCGGGAAAGCAAAATCGCGGCGACGCCAAGAAGGCATCAACGACAAATGGCGTGGTGTTGTTTGGCCAGAAATTGTCTCCCATGGCTGCTGCGGGGATCGGCATTGGTTTGGTCGCCGTGTTCTTGTTGATCGTCATTGTGCGAATGACTGGCGAGGACGAGCCGGCAGCGAATTCAGGACTGAATTCGGGTGCCATCGAGCCTTCTGCTGCCGCTGTCGATTCTGATAACGCAAATTCAAATCAGAACGTTAGCGGTAGCAAAAAGAAACAGAAGGCACCGCAACCATCCGGGGACTCGAAACAGAACACTGCGCCCGCAACGCAGATTGCGGCGGCTGAAGTGGCTGCTGCAAAGACAGCTCCCGTCAACAAGAAACAGGTGCAAAAGGCGGTTGAAAAGCCGTCGAACGATCTTGTGTCTTCGGAAAAGAAGACGGAATCTGCCACCACACGCTTTGTGAGTATCCCGTTTGAATCGGCTGAGAACTTCACCGTCAGTATCGCTAATTGTCCGGTGCTGTTGTCCGGGAATCGTGTTTGGGACAAAGGCACGAAATCTGTGTTGCGTCGGCTGGACGGAAGCTTTGCAGGCCAAGCACAAACGGCTCTTTCTGCAGACGGACGATTTTTCGCCGCCGCATCAAAGCCACCCGATGAACAAAACACGGCCATCACAGTCTGGGATACAAAGACTGGAAAGCAGCTATTTACGGCCCCGGGTGACAGCAAAAGGTTTGCTGATGTGATTCTGTTATCGTCGTCGCTGTATGTTGGCGATCGGTGGTCGGAAGAGTTATTGGTTTGGGACTGCGAGACCGGAAAACAAGGCAAACCGGTGCAGCTCAATGAAGCAAAGTTCAAACGCGGCAATGCGGCGCTGTCCAATGATGGATTATACATCGCTGCGATGGCGCAAGGCCGCATGGTGATTTTGAATACGGCGGATGGAAATCTCGGCGGGTTGATGCAAAACCCCGGCAAGTCGGTCCGCATGAAACGCGCTTCACTGTTGGATGGCAACACTCGGGCAAAGAGCCGCAATCAGGATGCGGGTCTCGAAGCAGAACCAGTCTTCGCGGCTCTGCAGTCTCTGGCATTTTCCGTCGACAACAAAGAACTCGCCGGCTTCTCCACGTTTCCTCGTCCACGATTGATGCTGTGGAACAGCCAGGGAGAATTGACGGTTGATCAGCCCGCCGCCTCGGTTTCTGGAACCGAAAGTCCTGCTCTGCAATGGTTCGTAGACCGCAGCGCGCTGTTGGTTTCCGGCAGTATCCTCGATCGCGAAACGGGTCGCGTTGTGTTGACGACGGTGAGTGATAAGGCGAAGCGGACCAGCGTAAGTGTTTACGATGACGATCATCTGGTGTGTGTGCTGAGAAATTCTCCGACTCAGCTATCGATCGTCCCGATCCCATGGCAGACCATCTCTGACGCGCTGCAGAACATCGAAGACGTCGATTCCGCGTTGCTGGCGGTTGGATCATCCGTCAGCCTGCAAGTTTTGGTGACCGATTTATTGCCGGGCGGAAGTTCGGAGCTGGAGGACGTTCGCCAGACATTTACAGAAGCACTGACTTTGGAAGGCCTGAAAATCGAACAGGGACGTTCTACGATTATCCGAATCAGCGTGACGGCGGAAGCAGACAAGAAGACTTCGATTCTGGACCGTTTGATGCCGCTGCAGCAGCGTGCAGACGCGGCTGCTGCCGACCGCGTCCCGAAGAGCGACTGCGTTGTGCTTGAACTGTTTACGTCGATCGAAACGTCGGCTCCGATCTGGCGCGTGAATCTTGGTGCATTGGCTGACTTGGGACTTGTGGATGCTCCGAAGCGTGTGATTGCGGACAAGCTGATGGCTTTGATCACGGAAGTCAATTTTCCGTACTTCATTCCGCGAGACGAGCAGGCTGTTGGTCTGCCCATTGTGATCGACTGATCGACTGATCGACTGATCAATTTTCAATCACGTTGCCCATCACGTTGCGTGTCGCCGCACTAAGAAACTGCGTTCCCCGCGTGTGACGTAAATCGCGTCCTCGTCCAATTGCTCACAGGTTTCAATCAGAAATTCGATCAAGCGAGTAAACTCGGATTCGTTCGCAAACGAAACCTCAAAGCGTTCCATCACATCGTGAACCATGTTTTCGTTCTGATCGGTCCAATAGCCTTTCACCGGAGTCGGCGATTGTGTGTAAGCCTGATAGCGTTCCATCAGAAAATCGTGAATCATCATCCGCGCCGTTTTCACTCCCTGAAAATAGCGCGGGTCGTCCAGCTTGTGTGATGGCACGTAAAACACGGTGACCTTGCCCAGTTCGTGGACATGGGCGACAGCGGTTTGATCGGTGGTCATAGAATTAATTCATTCGCCACTGGGTTGATCCCACTGGAAACAAGCCTTGGCACTACGCTTTGTTTTTGTTCTCTGCGATTCAGTCCCGGCAGGGACGACAGACTTTTGCCGGTGACGATAGTCACCGGTCAACGATCCAACCCAACACAATTGTCGCACCGACGAAAAAGGGCGTTCGAAAATTCGAACGCCCCGATGTGCAATGTGCAAAATTCTGTGAATGGTCGAGCTATTCTGCTTTCTTGACCTTCACGGCTTTAAAGCCCTGTTCAAATGATTTGTCGTTGAACACGAGGTCTCGCTGTTCATCGTCTTTGGCTTCGGCCACTTTTCCTTGGCACTTACCGCAGCAGAAGCGAACCATCGTGCTGCCAACTTTGACCTTCTGTTCTTTGTCGATCGGGCCACCGGTCAGTGGGCACTTGGTTTGTCGGAACTGCTTCGTCTGCACCAGTTGCTGATTGGCTTTGGCTGCGAAGGGAGCCGCGTCTTTTTCCATCTTGGCTTTGCAGTCGTCGCAGCAAACGTAGACCTTGGCTTTCTTGTACTCGACCACTTTCGCATCAGCGATTTTAATTTCCTTGCCCGCGATCGGGCACGTCGTCGTGGTGACTTCCTTTTTCGGCTTTGGTTTGTCGTCTTCTGCGTTGCCTGTGGAAACGGCAAATGTCAGTGCTGCAAAGGCAACGGCGAGAACGGTCAGTGGGTACTTCATGGAGATCTTTCAGTAAATGGGCAGTGAAATCGGTGTCTGTGTCTTGTAGCTTACACCGAAACCGGCTCCCAAGGCAAACTCAGTCGGCCGCGATCTGAGGCCGACCGCATTTTTGCGCCCTTGACGCCCAAAATGGCCGCTCGGGCATATCAGTGCTCCTTGGCCGGAAAAATGGCGAATGCCGAAAGAATGCCGAAAGAATGCCGACCGGATGTCGTCTGAGATCGATGCTGGCCGTCCCGTTTCAGCCGTTCTTAATGTGCTTGCAGCCAGTTTGTGCCTGTGCCAAGTTCTACCAGAATCGGAACCTGCATCGGCAGTGCGGTTTTCATGGCGGCTTCGATGACTGGCTTCACGGCGTCTTCTTCCGACTTCAGCATGTCAAACACGATTTCGTCATGCACCGTCAGTAGCATTTTGGTTTGGAAGTTGCCCGCTTTCAGAGCCGCGTGAACTTTGATCATCGCCAGCTTGAGCATGTCGGCCGCCGTGCCCTGAATCGGACTGTTCATCGCCAATCGTTCGGCCGCGTTGGCCAACGTCTTATTGCGAGAATCGATGTCTCTCAAGTAGCGTCGGCGGCCCGTTTGTGTCTGCACGTAGCCGTGTTCTTTGGCGAATTCGAGCGTGCTGTCGATCCACCGCTGAACGCCTGGGTATTCCTTTTTGTAGTTGGTGATCAGGTCGTTTGCTTCGGATCGAGGAATGTTGAGGCGCTGTTGCAGGCCAAAACCACTGATGCCATACAGAATGCCAAAGTTGACCATCTTGGCTTTGTCGCGCATTTCACGCGTGACGTCATCCAAGGAAACGCCGTAAACCTTAGACGCTGTCACGGAATGAATGTCCGTGCCGTCTGTGAATGCCTGCCGCATCGCTTCGTCGCCGCTGAGTTCCGCCATGATGCGGAGTTCAATCTGCGAATAGTCCGCCGCCAACAACAGGTGATCGTCGTCTCGCGGCACAAATGCCGCGCGGATTTCGCGGCCGCGTTCTTTGCGGACTGGAATCGTTTGCAAGTTCGGATCGTTACTCTGCATCCGCCCCGTGGTGGTCCAAGTCTGGCTGTAGTGCGTGTGTAGTCGGCCTGTCTTGGAATTCACATGAGTTGGCAACTGGTCAACGTACACCGATTTCAGTTTTCTGGCAGTTCGATAGTCTAGCACGTCGGCGACGATTTGATGCTTTCCCGACAGTCGCTGCAATTCGGCTTCACGCGTTGACCATTGTCCCTTGGCTGTTTTCTTGGGGTTACTGACGAGTTCCAGTTCTTCGTACAACACAACGCCCAGTTGTTTGGGGGAATCGATGTTGAATTCATGGCCCGCCGCCGCGTAAATCGTTTTTTCTAATTGCTGGATGTCGATTTCAAGCTGTTTGGAGATTTTTTCCAGAGCCGCAATGTCCAAGCGGATGCCTTCAAACTCCATGTCGACCAACACGGGAACCAACGGGCATTCGACTTCATAGCAAACAGATGCGACTCCCTGCGCCACGATGTCGGGTTCGATGGCTTTCGCAACCTGCAGCGTCACGTCAGCATCTTCGGCCGCGTATTCCGCCAACTGTTCCAGTGGCACGTCGCGCATGTTCTTCTGATCTTTACCCTTCGGGCCGATCAGATCGCTGGTGGGGATCGGCTTGTAGGCCAGGTAGAGTTCCGACAAGTAATCGAGACCGTGCCGCATTTCCGGTTCCTTCATGGAATGCGCCAGCATGGTGTCCATGAGTTCTCCCGCGATGTCGATGCCATGCCATTTCAGCAACGTGACATCGTACTTCAGGTTGTGGCCGACTTTTCGAATGCTGACGTTTTGCAGCACCGGTCGAAATTCATCGAGGATCGCTTGAGCGTTCGAATCGTCGCAGGCGACGTAGTACCCGGTATGCGGTTCGAAGCTGAAAGCGATGCCCAAGGGCAGGGCGGTGCGGGGGTCGAGTCCCGTGGTTTCTGTGTCGAAGCAAATTTCCTGTTGCTGTAGCAACTTTTTCAGCAGATCGGCCCGTTCTTCGGCCGTGCGAACGATCTGGTAGTCATGTTTGACATCTTTGATCGTCCTAATGTCGAAATCATCGTCGTCGAACAACGTTGCTTGGATCTGAACTTCCCGCTTCTCGCGAATCTTTTCGGCGCGACTGGCCGATGACGAAAACTTACTGCCGAACATTTTTTTGCCGAGGCCATCGAATTCGAGTTCTTCGAACAGTGCTTGCAGAGCTTCAACGTTATGGTCTTTGATCGTCAACGAATTGAGGTCGATGTTGTGCGGCACATCCAGTTGGATCGTGACCAGCTGTTTCGACAGCAACGCCATTTCAGCATTTTCTTCGACGCGTTCTTTTTGTTTCCCCTTGAGTTCGTGGGAATGTTGCAGCAGGTTTTCGACGGAGCCATATTTTTCGATGAGCTTCTGCGCTGTCTTGGGGCCAATCCCTGGCACGCCGGGAATGTTGTCACTGGCGTCTCCCATGAGTCCCAGAATGTCAATCACTTGATCGATGCGTTCGATCTGCCAGTGTTCCAAGACCTGCGGGATGCCCAGCGTTTCGTAAGCGGCACCTTGGCGGCCCGGTCGAAAGATTACGACGTCGTCGCTGACCAGTTGGTGATAATCTTTATCGGGCGTCACCATCAGCGTCCGAAAACCCTGTGCGTTGGCTTCATACGCCATGGTGCCGATGATGTCGTCGGCTTCATAACCGGGCATGCGAATCACGGTGATGTTGAACGCTTCCAGCAGCCGCGTGATGTATGGCAACTGCGATCCAATATCCTCCGGCAGCGCGTCGCGTTGAGCTTTGTATTCTGGGAAAATCTTATGGCGTTCCGTCGGTTCGGGGGTATCGAACGCGGCGGCAATGTGAGTCGGCTTTTCTTTCTTGATGATGTCCAACACCGTGTTGGCCATGCCAAACACGCCGTTAGTACACAGCCCGCCAGACGTATATCGCGGGCTGCGAATCAGCGCGAAGTGAGCACGGTAGACGAGTGCCATGCCGTCCAGCAGGACGAGTTTCTTTTGGTCGGGGAAGAGATCTGGTTCTGGCATGGACGTTCGACTCGAATGTTGGCAGATAGAATTCGCTGGCCGGTCAACCGCTGATTTGTTTCAGCATGTGCTAGGGGATTGAACACTGCAGTTGTTGCTAGAAACGCACCGGCGCATGATGTCGATGCTCGGCGAGCTGGACCGCGAAGTGTCGCACCAAGTTACCAGATCAGCCAGCGGCTCGCGTTGAGGTCACGTCCGCAATCGTCAGGTTTTGTGATGTCATCGGACGTGGTCGACTTCGCCGATTTATCGGCACAGATTTTCGGCGAATTCCACGATGTCGGTTGAATGCACGGACTTCGACGCCGACTTCGACGGGGCCACGTGGGGGCGTTGCTTGACGCAAGTTGCCAAAACAAGGATGGTTAACGTCAACAGCGTGCGTCTGTTCCTGCCTCACCACCCGCCGCCCAAGCATTCTGGTTGCTCATGATCGCTTTTCTCGTTCAGCCTTCGGGCGACTGTTTGTTGCTGGCTTTCCGAAAAGTTCGGGCGAGCCGACTGCTGTGCGCCGTTGCAATGCTTTTGTTTGTACAAGCTGCCGTTGTTGCCCAGGACGTTGATTTCGACAAAGCAGTGGCCCCCATTTTTATCTCCCACTGTCTGGAATGTCACAGCGGGGGCAATGTTCAGGCCGGGTTGAATTTGTCGCAGGTGGATTTGGCGAGGCAGGGCGGCGAAAGCGGCCCAGCCTTCGTTGCGGGAGACGTCGCCGGCAGCTTGATCTGGCAGCGTGTTGTGGCCAACGAAATGCCGCCGAAGCATCCGCTGTCAGATAACGACAAAGCGATTCTGAAACAATGGTTGGCTGGCGGAGCGAAGTGGGGCACGAGTCCCATCGATCCATTTTCCGTGACCACCGATACGCGGGCCGGCTTTGATTGGTGGGCCCTGCAGCCATTGCAGAACGTGTTGTTACCGCTTGTTCATTCTGATCCGCCGGGAAACGAAATCGATGCGTTGCTGCATGTGAATCGATCGAATGCTCGGTTGATGTCATCTGCGCCGGCGACTCCGCGAGCTCAAATTCGGCGACTGTATTTTGATCTCATCGGATTGCCGCCGTCACCCGAAGCAGTGGCCGCATTCGTCGCAGATCCGTCTGAAGTTTCTTATCGCAAAATCGTCGACCAGCTGCTGGCATCTGAACATTATGGCGAACGTTGGGGGCGACACTGGTTGGATGTTGTGCGGTTTGGCGAAAGCGATGGCTTCGAACGCAACGCTGCTCGGAAGAATTCTTGGCCTTATCGCGACTGGGTGATCAATGCGTTCAACAGTGATTTGCCCTACGACGAATTTGTACGAATGCAGTTGTATGGCGATCAATTGATCGGTGGACCGGAAGGTGCCGCTGCCACCGGTTTTTGGGTGGCAGGAGTCCACAACACAACTGTCGGCGGCAGTGATCGTATGAAAATGTTGGCTCGCCAAGACGAAATCGAAGACGTTCTGGCCACGGTCGGACAAACGTTTTTGGGGCTCACAGTTAATTGTGCGCGGTGCCACGATCATAAGTTCGATCCGATCACTCAGCGTGAATTTTATCAGATGGCATCGGCGATCTCGGGGCTTGGATATGGCGAACGTGTGGAAAAACTGAACGTCCACGACGCCCGATTGCAGGTTCTGGAAGCAAAGACAACACAGCTTCGGACACAGCTTTCAGAAATCGATGACGCGGCTCGCAAGAAGATCTTGGCGGCTCGACGCCGTGGTGAGACCGAACTGCCTGAACCGCCGCCTGCGTTCGCTCACTGGACGTTCGACCATGACTTCAGCGATAGCATTGGAGATCTGCATGGCACGGCTGTCGGCAACGCGAGAATCGAACACGGGGCGTTAATTGTTGACGGTGCGTCATTCGTGAAGACTTTACCACTGAAGATCGATGTGGTTGAGAAAACTTTGGCCGCCAGAATTCAACTGGACAACTTCGAACAACGCGGCGGTGGTGCCATCACGATTGAGACGCTGGACGGAGGCGTCTTCGATTCGATCGTCTATGGCGAGCGCGAACCGAATCGATGGATGGCCGGCAGTAATGGCTTTGTGCGGACGGAGTCGTTCCAACCGCCAGCGGAAAAGCGGGCCGTCGATCAGGCTGTGCTGATCACATTGGTGTACCAAGCTGATGGCACCCTCATTGGCTACCGCGATGGTGTGCCGTACGGTGAGCCCATTCGGAAAGCCGACTTGCAAAACTACACAGCCCACGCTTCGGAATTTATTTTCGGGTTGCGACATCAGCCCATGGGCGGCAATCGACACTTGCAGGGACGAATTCACGATGCCGCGTTTTATGACCGCGCCTTAACGCCGGAAGAAGTGCGGGCGACCGCTGGCGACATGGCGAACTATGTTTCTGAGAAACAAATTTTGGCGAGCCTATCGGAAGACCAGCGTCAGCATCGCGAGCATGCGCTGGCGGAATTTGACAAAGCCACAGCACAGATCGCTGACATCACGGCGATGGCGAATCGCACGATCTACACACTGACTGCTGGCAAGGGGGCGACCACAAACGTGCTGCTGCGGGGTGATCCAGATAACGTCGGTGATGTCGTCGCGCCGGGCGGCGTGGCTGCCGTGAAGAGTGTTTCTGCAGACTTCGGGCTGCCCGTCGACGCACCGGAAGCGGACCGCCGGCGAGCGTTGATGGAATGGATCACGCATGACGATAATCCCTTGTTTCCACGAGTCATAGTGAATCGTATCTGGCATTATCATTTCGGCACTGGCATTGTCGATTCGCCGAACGACTTTGGGTTTAACGGCGGGCGGCCCAGTCATCCTGATCTGCTGGAATGGTTGTCTGTACGTTTTCGTGACAATGGATATCGCATCAAGGATCTGCAACGCTTGATTGTGACCAGCCGGACGTATCGGCAAGCGGGCTATTTGCCAGCCGATTGGGAAAAGTCGTCGTCGGAAAACGATCCCCGCGACGTCGATGCTGGCAACCGTTCGTTGTGGCGCATGAACCCACGACGGTTGGAAGCGGAGGCGATTCGAGATGCCATGTTGCAGGTGGCTGGAAAGTTGAATGCAACGCTGGGCGGTCCAGCATTCGAAGATGTTTCCATCGTGTCGAATAACGGGACCACATACTACGAACCCATCGATGTGGACGGCCCGCAGTTCTTTCGCCGCACCGTCTATCGGCTGAATCCTCGCGGAGAACGCAGCGCTTTGCTGGATACCTTTGATTGTCCAGACCCGGCGTCGGCCGCCCCTCGACGCAGTGTGACCACGACACCGCTGCAGGCGTTAAGCTTGCTGAATAATTCGTTTGTGATTCGGATGTCGCAATACTTTGCGGAACGTGTGCAGCAAGAAACTGGCGCGGACGTTTCGTCGCAGGTGATCCGAGCGTGGCAATTGGCGCTGAGTCGCGATCCTTCCCCGGACGAACTGCGATTGTCGAAACAACTCGTGCAGCAACACGGTCTGGCGGCGTTATGCCGAGGACTGTTTAATGCAAGTGAGTTTGTGGTGGTGGAATAGTTTTATCTTTGTCAGGCCTAAGTCCATGAAATCCGTCACTCAAAATTCTGATGCCTCGCGGCGAGACTTCCTGAACTGGGGCGTCAACGGCTTGGGCGCGACCGCATTGGCGGCCATGTTGCAACAGGAAAGTCGCGGTGCTGCGACGTTGCCCGAATCGCTCGCAAAATCGCTCGCAAAATCGGCGGCAAAGTCTGCGCCAAAAGCAAAGCGCGCCATTCATATTTGCCTCATCGGTGGGTTGAGTCACGTTGATTCGTTCGACTACAAGCCACAACTCGCAAAGTCACACGGCAAGTCACTGCAGACGGAGGAACAGCCCGACATTTTCTTCGGGCAAATCGGCCAACTGCGAAAAGAGGATTTCACGTTTCAGGCTCGTGGTGAATCTGGGCTGATGATTTCGGACATGTTTCCGCATATTGCCAAGCACGCCGATGATCTCACCATTTTGCGCTCGATGGAATCGCAATCGGCCAATCATACGCCTGGATTATTTGTGGCGAACAGCGGATTCGAATTCAACGGCTATCCATCGATGGGTAGCTGGTTATCTTATGGCTTAGGTTCAGAAACGGAATCTTTGCCGGCGTACGTCGTATTGAATGACGAACGCGGGGCTCCCAACACCGGCGCGTCAACCTGGAGCAGTGCGTTTCTTCCCTCAGATAACCAAGGCGTTGTGTTGAAGGGCGGCGCGCAGCCTGTTCGCGATCTGTTTCCAGCGCTGGAAATCGACGCCGCAGCGGACGTGGCCACGCGACAGTTCGTGAATGCGATCAATCAGCAGCACATCCGGCGCACGGGTGACGACGCCGTGCTGGCCGGGCGAATCAAAAGCTACGAACTGGCGGCGCAGATGCAGATGTCGATTCCAGTTGTGGCTGACATCAGTCATGAGACTCAAGCAGTGCAAGATTCTTACGGCATTCATCAGCCCAACACTGCGGACATGGGACGCCGCTGCTTGCTGGGCCGACGACTGCTGGAACGCGGCGTGCGATTCGTGCAGTTGTTTTCTGGCGGCCCCATTGCCGGCAGTCCACGTGCCAGTTGGGATGCTCATGAGAACGTCAAGGACAACCATACGCTGGAAGCTGGCCGAATCGATCAGCCCGTGGCGGCACTCCTGCAGGATCTCAAACAACGCGGTCTGTTGCACGATACGCTGGTGCTGTTCACGACAGAATTTGGCCGCACTCCGTTCGCTCAATCCGCCGCCGATCAGGTTGGGCCGGGCCGTGATCACAATCGCTACGGCTTTAGCTGTTGGATGGCCGGTGCGGGACTCAAGCCCGGCATGGCTGTTGGAGCAACCGACGAAATCGGCTGGAAGGCGGTAGAACGCCCGATCCCGTGGCACGATTTTCATGCGACCGTACTACATTTGTTCGGCATCGATCACGAAAAACTGACGTACTATCACAACGGCATCCAGCGTCGGTTAACGAATGTTCACGGTGATGTCGTCACGGAAATCCTGAGCTGAAGTTCGGTAACACCTTGGCTGGATGAAGCAGGCGACAGAAACCCAGCCGTTTTGGCGATAGCCACGGTTGTCGTGAACCGTGGCTATCGCCAAAACGGCTGGAAAACGCGAACTACTTCGGACGACTGAAGTGTTACGAAGTTCGAAGGCTGAGGCAGTGCTAATTCTTCATCCACGGAGCTCGCGCGTTGCGGGTGATTTCGGCATCGAGTTCTTCCATGCGTGAACGAAGTTTTTCGACGATGTCCGGATCTGCATCGGCGAGGTTGGTTTGTTCGCCGATGTCGTTGCTCAGGTCAAACAGCATGACTTGGTCAGGCTTCGCAGCGGCGGCATTCTTGTCCCGGTTGCCTTGATTACCTTGGCGGGGCTTCTTGACCAGCAGCTTCCAGTTGTGCTGTCGCAGGCCTTCCAGATTCCCTTGTGACGTGTAGTGGATGAATTCTGTGCGTGGTGAACTGTTCGCCGTTCCCATCCACAATCCCGAGACGTCCAAGCCGTCAATCTGCTTATCTTGCGGCAACGGAGTTTTGGTGATGGCTGCGATCGTGGGCAGCACGTCGATCGTTCCCGTCAGTTCGTCACAAACGGTTCCGGCTGGAATGCCGGGGCCTCGAATCAAGCATGGCACTCGTTGTCCGCCCTCGAAGGTCGTGCCTTTGCCTTCTCGCAGTGGGCCCGCGGAGCCACCGTGGTGCTTAAACTGCAGCCACGGGCCGTTGTCCGTGGTGTAGATGACGTACGTGTTTTCGGCAAGGTGTAAGTTGTCGAGCGTGTTCAGCAATCGTCCGACTTCTGAATCGATGTGTTCGATCGTGTTGATGTACGCGTTCTTCACGTCCGGATCACGAACATCATCGGGCACGTACAACGGAATATGGGGCATCGAATGCGGCAGGTATACAAAAAACGGTTCGTCTTTGTGCGTGGTCACAAAATCGATCGCCTTCTGAGTGTAGCGTCGGGTGACTGTTCGCTGGTCGACCGGAACTTCCAGGATCGCTGTGTTTTCGTAGAGCGGCGTCTTCCACTTGGTGAGTGTGGATTCGGGGTCTTGCCACAGAATGTCCATGCCTGCCCAGCCACCTTGGGGCTTGTCTTTGTTGTCGGGGTGATTCATGTCGTTGGAATACGGAATGCCAAAGTAGGTGTCGAATCCGTTGGAAGTCGGCAGGACTTCGGGATGATGGCCGAGATGCCACTTGCCGAAACATGCCGTGGCATAGCCCTGCTGTTTCAGATGATCGGCAATGGTGTGTTCTTCCGGGTGCAGACCTTTGGTGGAGGACGGAAATAAAACGTGCTGATGCATGCCGACTCGCTTGGGGTAGCAGGCTGTCAGTAAGGCCGCTCGCGATGGAGTACACACCGGAGAAGCCACCATGAAACTGGTGAACTTTCGTCCCTCGGTGGCCAGTCGGTCAATGTTGGGCGTGCGAATGGTTTTCGATCCAAAACAACTGAGGTCTCCGTAACCTTGGTCGTCGATGAACAGAATGACGAAATTCGGGTGGGCGGCTTTCGCGCAACTTGCGGCGATGAAGATCGCTGCCAAGACGGTTAGGCAGCGCGTGATCAGAACGTGGGAGCGAGAAGTTGGCACGTGTTCGGATTCCTTGGATTCTGGCCTCAGGGATGATAAGTGTCACAGTCTACGGAATCTTCAACGGCGTTGCACTGCGGGGCAGACGAATCGATGCCGTGAACAGTATCTTTTTTTTGCGTGGAATTAGGCTTGCCAGTCTGTATGACAGACCGTAACGTGCGACCTACACGACAGGCGGTGAACGAGAGGCACACCGGTGACTTTTAGTAACAAGCACATTCGAGCGGTGATTCGATACGCAGAAGAACGTGGCTGGCGGTTTGAAAAATCCGCCGCGCGTGCTCATGCGTCTGGACGTCTGTTTTGTGGCTTCGGCTGCTGCCTGAAGTCGGTGTAGGGTACGCCGTCGAATCCGGAGTCGTGGGCGAATCGGTTGCGACATGAAATTGACAAATGCGAGGGGGCTCAGGCATCCGGGGAGAATTAGCGATGGTGACGTATTGGTTCAGTGTGATCACGAATGAAGAGATTACCGAAGATTTGACGGAGCAATTGTTCGAAGCGGGTTGCGACGATGGCGTCTGTGGTCGATCGAACGGCGGGTGGTCGGTTGGTTTCACTCGTGAATCGGCGTCACTGGAGACCGCCATTCGGACGGCCTGTGAACAGATCCGCAGTACCGGATTGACGATGTGTCGGGTTGAGATCGACCAAGGTGAGTTCACCCAGATTTCGGAGTCGGCGTGATGGCGGAATCTCCTGTATGGCAGGCCAGACTAGAATCTGACGACCACGAAGCGACGGAAACCTATTGCAAACGTCATGGGCTCAGCCGATCACAGGCCGTGCGTCTAGGGCTGCAACTGCTGCGTCAGTCGAAGACGCCGCCCGCAGGCGGCGAGGTCCGCATGGGACCGAAAGCCGCGTGCGGCAGTTGAATCGCAATGCGTTGCGTGATTTCACGCGGTTCCTACAGCATTTGCAGTTGTTCGGCCGTCTCCAGCGTCCCGAAGCCTTGAGCGGTTTTGAGCGTTGTGACTGCTCGCAGCGTGGTCTCATCACGGATTACCTGCGAATAACCAAAACGGTACTTGACACGAATGGCACTGCCGCATAGGTGTTGTGCTTGGACTTCGAGAGGCCCGCAACCTGTTGTGCTTTGGTTCGAATCGAATGGTCGCATTATTCACTGGGTTCGACGTAAGTCCTTTGATACCAAGCGGCAGTGCCATTCGTACTTGACACCTTTGTTCTTCGACTAATCAGCAACGTCGCAACCTTCTGCCAAAGAAACCGACAAAGCCCACCGTTGCGAACTCTGTAAACAAGGCAAAACCGAAAACACGACCACAACATGGATCGGCTCTCTCTTTCAAGCCTGTCGTTCCGCCTATTCCAAATTTGCAGTCTTCACACCACTAGGGATCGGTTCGGCTTCGACTCCCGTGTCATTCGTGTCAGTTGGACGACCAACTGATTGACCAAAAACGAAGGGAGTCTTGAGCATTCCCCAGAACGTCTGCCATTCCGCATCATCAAACTCACTCAGTCCAAGTTCGACTGTCTTCGTGTCATTCCGCATACGAAACGACTGAGCAAGCCGATCCCAGATGGATAGCACCGTTGAGTAGTTGGAGTCGGTTTCTGGTCGCCAACGGGAATGGTGAACTTTGTGCATGTCAGGCGTGACGATGAGCAGGCGAAGCCACGCATCCCATCGACCCAACGAAATGTTGGCATGATGAAACTGCGTTACCGCAATGACCATCATTTCGTAGACTACGATGTGCCAAACGGAAAGCCCAAGCACTGGAATTAGCCCTAATCGTAAGATATTCGCACCAAAATGTTCGCCCAAATGGAAGCGTGTGGCTGTGGTTACATCCATGCGATTGTCGCTATGGTGCATTCGGTGAAATCGCCAGAGGATCGGAATGATGTGGTTCGCTCGATGCCAGACATACATCCACGCATCCAGCAATAGCAGTGCCAGTCCAAACCTCAGCGAAGTGGGCAAGTCAAAGGAGTTCAATAGCCCGAATTCGTGTGTGGTTGCCCAATCCGCCACAAGCACGGTCATCGTGCCGAAGACCAACGCAAGAAGGGATGTATTGAAGACAGCCAAACCGACATTGTGTGTGGCATGTCGGAGCCGGTGTGCCTGCCACACGAAGAAAGGACACCATGTTTCCCATGTCCAAAAACAGACTAACAGCACGACCGGCAGTGCCAGTTTGTAGGGGAGCACATCTTGTAGAGTGTCGGACATGATCGTTTCTCCCTCCGTTACGCTGGGTTGTAGGGCGGTCGGCACATATCGAGCGGTTTCTCATACGGTGCTGTCGGGGCGGAAAAACAAAGGTGTCAAGTACCGTTTTTGTTATTCAGGTAGTTTCCGTGGTCGTCCTCGCGGTCGAATTGTCGACTCCAGCCCCAATCGTTTGACAGTGGCTGTTGTCCATTGTTGGCTGCCAAAGGGGACACCGCGATTGATACTTCTCGTGAATGCTTCCTGCTCTATCTTGGTCATGGTCTGATTCACGCGGTTCGCCCAGTTGGGCAGCCGGCGCAGCGGCCACGGTGCCAATGCGATCGCTGAGTCACCGCCCAGCCAGTTGTAAAGGCTGCCCCAGCGGTAGTCCTGAGCTTTCTTGACGACGTT
>JBDNHJ010000352.1:0-3846 GCA_041688835.1 Fuerstiella sp. | reverse complement strand
GGATGTGGCCACCTTCATTCTTCTTCAGCGAGAATTGGCCGACAATGCAGATTGTCTGTTTGTGTTTGTCGAGCATCCCGAAGTCGAACCAACGAACAATCGCAGTGAACGAAATGCTCGACGAGAAGCCGAAATCCGCAAGGGAGCTCGAACGAGCAAAACCGCAGCGGGTGCGAAACGACGCAGTATCATCGTGACGGTTTTAGCCAGTCTTCAAACACGAATTGCCAGCTTTACGTTATCAAACCTGCTGGCCGAAGTTGGTCGATGGCGGGATACCGGAAAGTCGCTCTTCGAACTGGAACTCGAAGCCCTCCAGCCAAAAAGAGCTCCGCCAACCTGAGCCCGGTCGATCTGACGACCGTTTCCAAGACGCATCCGGACTCCGAAACCCGTAAAAAGCACACGCGCGCAAAATGGGCAGCTACGGTCAGAACTGCGACGGCTTTCTTCGCATCGCCACCAATCTGCTGGATGTCCCGGCCGAATTCATCGCGCTGCTCTACCATTATCGGTGGACAATTGAAATATTTTTCAGATTTCTGAAACAAACCCTGGGCTGCCGCCATCTGCTTAGCCAGTCAAAGCCGGGCATTGAAATCCAAGTCTACTGCGCGATTATCGCGTGCATGCTGATCAGCCTATGGACGGGCCGCAAGCCGACTCTGCGAACGTACGAAATGATCTGCTGGTACTTCTGCGGCATGGCAGATGAGGAAGAACTCCTAGCTCATATCAACCGGCTCGACAAACAGGCGGACTGATTTCGCGGGGCGACGCGTCGTCTTGTCTGCCGCGCTTCACGCTGCGCCGATTTCTCTGCGGCATTGGCCAACGCCGCGACAACCAGCCAGTCGATGGTCTGGGGCGACGCCACTCACTTGCAGAATCTACAATCTCGGCCACCGCTGCACGAAGCGTGCCGAACACTATTGACAATGTCCCCTTTTTGCGTTCTTCGTTTTCTGCGTTCTTTGAAAGACATCATTGCGACCGTTACCACGATTGAGTACGTGGTAAACGAAACCGCCCTGGGAAGCTCGTGCTGTTCGTGGCATCAAAACAGACTAGCAAGGCACTCAGGCGAATTAAAGTACAATGTCCCCTTTTGCGTTTTCTCAATGTCCCCTTTTGCGTTTTCTCTGGGTCTGCGGTGGGAGGTGTTCCCAAAGATTCCGAAGTGGAACCGGAGCCGACGTTGGCCTGGTCAGCGCGGGGGGGAGTCTTGTCGTTGCATGAGTTACATCCTTGCGATAGCTTTGACACCAAAATCCACTCTGCTAGACGCAGCAGAGCCATCGCGTCAACGATAATCTCAATCTTTTCGTTTGAACAAGACCAATCAACAGTATCAGTCTGATTGGTTCTCGATCAACTAGTAGGCCTAAAGTTCCACGTCGTGAATCTCCAGACCTTCATGCAGAATCCGTTCGAAGGGCGCGAAGTCCGCGTCCTTCTTAAAAATGTCCGCACGGAGATTGCCACGATTCAGAGCGTGGTACAATCCTCCGGCTTCATCAGCTCGTGGTGATCTTGGCATCGCAGATTTCCGGGAAAGTAAAAACAAACTCTACCAACCCTCCGCAATAACGTCAACAAAGAGACCTGACCCCTTTGATGCTCCCGAGTAGCCTAACGCCGTGCATGAGGGGCGTTTTTGGAGTGGATCGCGAAGCGCATAACGGAAAAAACGTCCCACTCCATGCACTTGTTAGTGCTTTTTACGCTTCATCTCTTAACGTCAACTTCGGTAGTTTTAGATCCTTACGCAAGCTGTCGCGGATGGATCGCATTAAAACAGTAAACTCATTTTTCATCTCGTTGTGTTTATTGCTCTGCGCGAATTCAGTAACCTTAACTATCGATTCAATCTCCCGTTGTGTTCCGTACATATGCACATGAACTTGACACAAGTCCAATTTCTTCACGAAATCTGATGCCAGCGAATCTAGTGCTTCTTTACTCTTATCTTTCGATTGAATTATTTTTTCTAGTACCTGAGCAACCGCGATACAAGACTCATACATTACAAATCTGAGATTCATTTTCCTTTTAAAGATTTCATGCCGCCTGTTTAGATGGCTATTTATAAACCACCCCAGAATGACAGCCAAAACCGAGCCAACTGTTATCCAGTCTTTTATTTCCATTTGTCTATTCAATCCACAGCCTAACGAATTGCGATCTATGCGGCGGCAGGATGCCGACATATAGATCGTGCGTTGAACTTTTCCGCTTTCGTGAGCGGGGGACGGCGGTCAAACGTTGATCGCTGGCCCTTGCGGATTCAATGACGTCATGGAATCCTGTCTGGCTGCTAGCTTAGCCTGAGGACGACTGATTGTCACGCCCAAAGGAGATCGGAACGATTTGACGGTGCTGCGAATTCTCACTGTTAATCCGAGTGTTGCCGATCGTGAGCTCACTTTTGACCGCGTTCCGGTCGGTGTCGCGCAGCAGCGAAGACTTCGGCTGCGTCAAACGAGCGAAGAAACCATGGCTGATGTTGTCGAGGAACGAAGTCATCCGGGACGATCTCGGAAGGTGTTCCAGGTCGGACAATCCGCCCCGGAAAAAATGTCTCGCCAACTGGTGCGATGAACTCGTTCGAGTAATTCCAGGTCACTGCCGCAGGTCGGGCACGGTCTGCCACACGAAACCTCAACGGTGATGTTGTCGGCGGCGTCCACAGCAGAAAGTTCGGCCGCTTCCAGCACGCCACGCTGCTGTTGATGCTCTCGACATTCGGACACGTAACGCTGGCTGTGAGGATTGCTCCAACCGCCGTAGCATCGTGTCTTCGTAAATCCCTTCGGAAGAATGTGCAGACACCAGCGACGCACAAATTCATGCACCGGAAGTTGTACTTCTTCCGTCTCGTCACTGCCACCATGCCGAGACGCCTCGGCGGGCGATGGCGTAGGTGGCCCGTTGACATCAGACAGCGGAATGCGCCGAACGGATTCTACTGCTCCGGCTGCTTCCGCTGGTCGCTCTTGGCAGCCTGTTCGCGCCGTGAACGTGACCTTGCCGTTTTCATAGCTAACAAGTCGATGATCCGAAATCGGGCCGCCCGTCAGATACCTCGCCAGATATTTGACGATGTCTTCAGGCTGCGATGATTCCGTTGGCGGAGGCTGGATGTAGGTCACCCACGACTGCGTTTCCAGCGGTTTAAGGGACGCTTCGAAGGCGTCGCTGTCCTGCAGGTGCGCCCAGTCGCCTTCCAGCTTCAGCTCGCCGGCCACGTGCAGTTGACGAAGACCCTTCAGAAACTGGTTGCGGAACTCAACACGCAGAACATCCGCATCGACCAGCCACCAGCGATCCGGTCGTTCGTGCGGCGGCGGAGGCGCAGCGCTCTTCCACGTGCCCGGCTGTTTCAGTGACGGGCCGCCGCCCGGCACGACCGCATGCACATGCACGTGAGATTCCAACCGGGACGCCCCGGCAGGCGATGGCGTGGCAAGCCATCCGTGACTTCGACATCTTCACCGCCGATTCCGTCTCAGAAGTAGCCACCAACGGAAGCGAATCATTATCATCCGAGCGTTAGCTCGCGTCGGCAGTCGGCCGTCCGACTTTCGAGCACTTTTTTCAGCGACTTCCACGCAGAATGAAACAGCAGGTTGAAGATCACTCGGCGGTTGCCGAGCGCCAACGACGACAGGTGATCGGGCATCGTGAACACCACCTGATAAAGGGGGAACGCAAAAAGGGGACATTCTACTTTTTCGGCTTTCTGGGGCGTCCGCGTGGTCGGAGCGAGGACTCCAGTCCGAGTTGGATGGCCGTTGACTGCTGCCATGTCGAATCGCCGAAGGGTGTCCCCCGCGAAAGACTGTG
>JBDNHJ010000351.1:0-4207 GCA_041688835.1 Fuerstiella sp. | reverse complement strand
CTGTCGAAACCCGTTCGTTCAGCGGACTCATCGTCGATCACAATTCCGGGCAGTGACTTAACGTCAATGCCGGAAGCCGCTACTCGTTTCGGTCCCTTCCATTCCAGAACCTGGCCGTCCGCCAACAGCTGCGCCTGCAACTTGGCGCGGTCGATATCTTGCACGGTCGCGTTCTGTTGAATCGACTGCATGGCGGCTGTCGCAGCGGACTGGCCGAGCACCATAAACACGGGTTCCATGCGAATCGAACCGAACGCCATATGCGTGGCACTCAAGCAAACAGGAACAAACAGATTCGTGCATTCGCTTTTCTGCGGAACGATCGATCCATAGCCAATCGCATACGGCGAAAACCCGCCCACCTGCACGTCTCCTTCATTCTTCACAAAGCCGTCCGGTGTCAGATGCCGCTGCACGTTGTGAGAATCCATGGTGTACGCCGCCAAGCCAACTGGCGACTGAGCCTCTTCGCGACCCTGACAGTGATGTTGAGTCATCACTTCCATGCCGATCATGCGGCGTGCTTCTCGAATGTACAACTGTTGCTGCCATCCGTCCGGTCGTTCAAACTCGTCCTTGCACATGCCCCACCGCGAAATTTCCTTCCGAAAGTTTTCGGGAACACGAGCATGATTGGCCAGCGTCCACATCAAACCGCGCTGGTAGTCGCGATGACGTTCGACGATTCGTTCTCGTTCTGCATATGTTGCCGTCGGGTAGTCGTAATTCTGTCCGATGAAGTCCGTACTGAATCCGCGATTGTTGTTGACGTCCGTTTTCCGATTGGGCATCAATCCGTTGGACCATGGCAGCGTGTTGGCACCCGCTTCGAAGTTTCGGAACAGCAATTCGTAGAGCCGTTCGTTGTAATTGTCGGGCTTCGCAAACGGTATCTGATTTTCCGGATGATCTGTCAGACACATCCGAAAACAATAGGCCTGCACGCGGTGATCGGCCGCTCCTTCTGCTCCCGGACCAGCCGGATCGATTCCGGGCAGCAATTCACTGGATGGATCGCCGCGCTTGACCCACGGGTCGACGCCGTTCACAAACTGGTGATGAATTGAGCGTTTGGTCTGCACGCCACTGAGTGTTTCGCCGTATTGCGCGTTCGCTTCGCGACCGACGATTGATGAGACACCGGCTTCGGCCATCAGGTCACCTTCGTACGTCGCATCAATGAAGATACGACCACGCACGACAAGCCCCGCTTCCGTGCGCATTTCTGTAATGCCAGCGGCTTGCTTGTTCACTCCCGTGCCATCTCTTAATAATCGTTGTTCGTAGATGACCGGAATGTGATACTCATCAATGAAGCCTTGCATCACCTGCAGCGCAGCCGACGGCTCGAACGTCCACATCGTGTCTTCTTCCGCCGCTGAGCGACTTTGGCCACCGCTGCGATATTGGTCTTTCTTTTGCCACTTCCAATTCGCTTCGTCGTCGTAGTGTGTTCGAATGCGGCGATAGAATTCTCGTGAAATCCCGCCAATGGCCGCTTTGTTGCCGATGTCGGTCTGCCCGAGTCCGCCGGTCGTGAGCCCCCCCATGCGCCGCGTCGGTTCGATCACCACCACCGATCCGCCCATGCGTTTGATCTGCACGGCCGCTGCAATCCCCGCCGATGTGCCGCCGTAAACGACCACATCATAGCGATCCTCCGGCGGCTGCGGTTCGACCGTCATCGCATGGTTCGTGTGAGTGCCAACAAGTAATACAAACAGTGTGAACAGAAATTTTGCACGCATATCGATCTCCTTTGACCGCGATCGTACTCAAGTATCGTTCCAGAATCGAATGCAACACGCAGGAATTTTCCCAAGGAAGATTGCCTCCATCACCCCATTAAACGCTGGTCGCTGGCAATGCCCGACCGCCTTTCGGATGATTCGACTCAGGCTGCCGATCCGGAATTTTAACGGACGACGGGCACTCTTGACGCGTCCGACAAAAGTTGTGGGATAGGCTTCCACAACTTTCAAGGGACTCGGCCCCATGTCAGCTTGCCTGGCATGAACCAAGATTTGAAATTAGAACACGCCGAAACACCCGCCACCTGCCCATTTTTCAACCTGCCCGCAAACATCACAATGAAAGGACAAAGCCATGAACACAACCCACGACAGTCTCCTTTGCCGCCCCGTTTGCTGGCTTTCCGCAGTCATGTTGGCAACATCCCTGACCACCAACATTCCAGCGAATGCAGATACTGCGAATGACCTGGTCACTCCAGAAATGACCGACGACGAACCAGCGGCGGGGCGTAGAGTTCGCCAAGTCGCGAAAGAATATGCAGGCACTGATGTCTACCATGCGTTGTACCTGCCGACGGACTGGAAGCCCGGCGGCGAGTTCCCTGTCATTGTGGAATACACGGGCAACAAATTCCCGGCGTGTGGCTCAACGGGCGAAGTCAAAGACGCCAATCTAGGCTACGGAATCAGCGGCGGCCAAGAATTCATTTGGGTGTCGATGCCGTACATCGCAGAAGACAGACAACAGAACGCCGTCACTTGGTGGGGCGACAAACAGGCGACCATTGACTATTGCAAAATCAATCTGCCCCGCATCTGTCAGCAGTTCGGCGGGGATAGCAATCGCGTCTTCATTTGCGGGTTTTCACGAGGGGCCATCGGTTGCAGCTATATCGGCCTAGCTGATGATGAAATCGCCGCACTCTGGAAAGGCATGTGTACTCACGACCATTTTGATGGTCAACGAACGTGGCGCTATCCCGACAGTGATCGCAAGTCGGCTCTGCAGCGACTGGCCAGACTAAAAGGTCGCCCGGTGCTGGTCTGCGGCGATGCGAATGACTTCCTGAAAGAATATCCGGACTTGGCAACGTTTACGTTTCTGAAAGTGCCCGTCGCTACAATTTTTGAGATCCCGGATGGCAAGGTGATCCACTCACACACAGATTTGTGGATGCACCGGCACAGCCTATATCGAGCTCAAGCACGCGCGTGGCTTAGCAAACACAAGCAACCCTAGTAATTCCTGAACCGTTTCCGCATCATGTTGCCTCGTTCAACCTTTGAAATCTTCATTCGCTGGAACTTTCCACTATGACCGAACAACACATCAGTCGCCGCCACGCGCTTCAAAGTTCACTGGCCTGGACAGGGGCTGCCGTTTTTGCCACCAGCGTCACCACCGACCGAGCGTTCGGTTTTATCAGCGCCAACGATCGGCCGCGAGTTGCCGCCGTCGGTACCGGCAGCCGCTGGTGCCAGAAAGCAACTGGACGCGACGGCAACTATGGATCAGCGCCCGACTTTCGAAAATACGGCGATTATGTGGCAGTGTGTGATGCCGATGCAATGCGCCGTGAACTGGCCGCCGGGCTGGTCAAAGAGTGGACTGGAGCCGAAGTGAAACAGGAACTGGATTATCGAGCCATCCTTGATCGAGATGACATCGACATCGTACACATTTCGACGCCCGATCATTGGCACGCCAAAATCGCCATCGAAGCGATGAAAGCTGGCAAGGATGTGTACTGCGAAAAACCGATGACACTCACGATCGAGGAAGGTCGGCAGATGTCCGAGGTTTGCCGCGACACCCAACGAATCGTGCAGATTGGAACGCAACAACGCAGCAACCAAAATTTTCTGCGGGCGATCGCTTTGATTCAGGCCGGGCGCATTGGCGAAGTCACGAAAGCCACGTGCCGGATCGGCGGCGGACCGACCAGCCCAGAAATTCCAGTCACCGCAGCACCCGCCAACTTAGACTGGAATCTATGGCTGGGTCCAGCACCGGAAGCAAAGTTCCGTTATCTAGCTGGCAATAACGGGGAAACTCAAAGCTGGTCGCGAGCGCACTATGAATTCCGCTGGTGGTACGAATATTCCGGCGGAAAGCTAACCGACTGGGGCGCTCATCATGTCGACATCGCGACGTGGGCACTTGGGCTAACCGAAACCGGTCCCACGACCATCGACCCGGTACTGGCCAAACATCCCGTGCCGTTCAATGATGGCTTTCCAATTGATGATTCGCAGTACAACACGGCGACGGAATTTCTGATCAACGCATCGTTTGCGAACGGCAAGCAGATCGAAATTCGCCACGACCAAGACAATGGTATTCTGTTCGAAGGCACCGAAGGACGCATTTTCGTCAACCGCGGAAAGCTCACTGGCAAAGCCGTGGAAGAGCTGGAATCAAATCCACTGCCCGACGGAGCACTCGAGAGCGT
>JBDNHJ010000350.1:0-30481 GCA_041688835.1 Fuerstiella sp. | reverse complement strand
TGAGAAGACGAGGCCCCGCCATCGACCATCAGTTCCAGATACTCGCGGACGTCTTCGCGAGTGGCACTGTGAGGCGGGCGAGCGAACCATTGCAAAAACCGCTGCAACGCGCTCGTGTAACTTTTGATGGTGTTGGGTTGGTAAAAGCGAATCCGCAACTCACGCTTGATCAAATCGACAAATTGAACAGCCGTCACCTTCCCCGAAATCACTGAATGAGTCGGCTTAGCCTGATCTTGCAGCGATTCTGTGGGAGCCGAATTTCCAACCGCCGGCCGATACAACCGACCATCAGGACAGGTCTGCGGGTGGCGTTCTGCAGGAAAATCTTTCATCGAAAGCCGTTCTATAAAGCGGCCCGCTGATTTGAATGAGACTCACCCTGACTCCATGGGCCGTTCCACAGTTCGACTGTGTTTCGATTGAACACAGCCCCCCTACTGAGCTCAATCCAGTCACGCACATAATCTCCCAAAGTTCCCAAAACCACATGTTCAACCCACTCCGCTGTCGGTACGTTGCTGTTTTTGCGACAACCTGTCGCACATTACAACGTTAGGCGACCCAATCGAATGCCACTGCAAGCTCCACTCCAACAGGTGTCGGAGATCGTCATCCTACTCAGGTCTGGCGGAATACCGTTTCTTGCACTCGGCACTAGCCTTTGCTATCGCTGGTGTTGCAATGGCCGCACGAAGAGGGCCTCGGCTTGCTGTCGTCGTCATTGCGTGGCTTTCGCCACTGCCGGGCATCGTTACCATGTGCGTTCTCTACTCGGCTTTCACACAACTCATCGAAATGGATACGGTGTCCCCCACTCCAAAGCCGTCCGCATTCGGCAGCGTGACGTACTACGCATTGTCTGCCGGGGTTTTGGGCATGCTCGGAAGCATTGCATCTATGTCCGCAGCGCTGGTCGCCCTTGCTCGCTCAAGTTCGCAGCACACTGATTCGTCCGTCGCTTAACAATGGTTTTTACGCATAGTCACGGCTGACGATATTGGAGAGCCTTTTGGTTGGTCACGTCGATTGCTTCAGCGACGAGCCCTCCACTGCCAGCCCGCGATCACCTTCGCACTTTGGCGACCGCCGCGACCGCCGCGGGCGGTGGTACAATCTTTCGTAGTTCAATGTCGTTCTCTTCGGTTGAGAACGGCGACGTAAAAACCTCCCGTTGTGCGACTCTAGAGCGATCTGATGTCACGATCGTCGGGAATGACCCTTGCGACTTCGATGCCGTCCTTGATTGCGCGATAGAAGATGACGTAACGCCCGACCACGCTGCTCCGAATATCAACACCATATTCGGATCGCAACTCTCCGAAATCTGGAACCGTTGCTATGAGCTTGCACTTATCTTCGATCTTCTCGACCCAATTCGCTGCGGCGATGGGCTTATCTCTTGCGATGTAGTCGAAGATATCCGACAGGTCTTGCTTCGCCGTCGGCGATATGACCAATCTTGCCATCTAACTGGCACTTTCAACTGCTGCTTTCGCACGTGCTCGCAACTCGGCAAACACTTCTTCACCATCAATGCCCAGCCCTGCATCCAATTCGTCGATTCCCTTCTGAATGTCGGCTCGCAATCGCTGCCGACTCATCAACAGACGCACACCTTCGGTAACCGCTTCGTCCGCCGACTCAAATTCGCCGGAAGTGACGAGACCTTCGACGAACTGCATCGCATCGTTTGTTAACTGTATATTCATTTCCAATGTCCCTTTTTGCGGGCTGGGTCGCTCAACATGGTTTGCCGCCAGGCCGCGGGTTCCATGTTGGAAATGAGTTTCTCTCATGATACGTCCAACGCTTCGGTCAAGTCCACTGGCAATTCAACCCCGCGGACGCCTTATTGGTTGGCAACGTTTTCCCCGTTGGTAAAATCTACTAGCTTGTCACGTTTTCCGATTCGTTGAGAATCGGCGTCGGCAAAACCTCCCGTTGGCCGCTCAGCTAGATGAAATCTCTGCCGGACAATCCCTAATGCACCGCCGCTTACGACCGAAGCAACTTCGGCGCCCAGTTTGATCACACCGCTGCCGCTGCGGCATTCGATCCGATTGACGGCAGTTTTCATTTTGTGCGGCCTTCTTCTGGTGTTTTGCCTATTTTGGTTTTCTGCGGCGGTCTATGAACTCGCGACATTGCAAGACGGTGACTATGGACCGAATACATGGCGGTTCCGCAACTCATATTTTCGCGCTGCAGCCACGGCATTTTGCATCGGAGGCCTGTCTCTGTTTAGCTGTGTTTGGATTAGACGTCGACTACGCAACGGCACATAATAATCCAGACTTTGACGTCGGCGGGTACGCTGGGCGCGACCGTGTTTCTACGGTTTGAAAACGAACTCCGTTGCCCGCTCTGCTGTCAACGCCGGGTGCGCTGACGGATGATTGTGAAGGCCGGAAGCATGGGCGGGGTGGGCGTGATGTACGAGCGAAACCCCGGGGCTTCCTGCACTTCGTTCAGTCCAGCCCCGGCCACCCAACACAAAATACCGAAATCCATGAGCGCACGGACGCCCTCCCTGTTTGGCAATGTGTACTGACATTGGTACAACTCTTGGTAAGTTAAGGGCACTGGTTTCGTTTATGGCAGTGTCGTGAAAAACTCGCAATTCGATAGTCGAGCAAAGCTTCGTGCGTCTTCAGCCACTATCAAAACTTGAATGGCTCGCGGTCTTTGTGATCGTTACGGTGCTGTTGTGCCTTGTGCCAACGCCCCATTGGCGTGAAACCTCCAGTCAATCATGCCATCTATGCGGCAACCGTCGTGTCGTGATCCGCACCTATCGTTGGTGGAGACTCAGCAACGACACAATCGAGCCCGTAATCGGGGCGCAGTTTCCCGTTCCGGACCGGCATACTCACGATTGGTGGCAACACAGCTCAACCTACAACTCGTGATCAATGAAATGGGCCGCTGACAATTCCGCACGTTACAAAGACGGTCGTTTCCAGTGGACGCCCTAATGCCGCCCAACAATTTAGGATTGTTGTCGGTGGTTGCGGACGTATAGTGGCGTGTCTCGCACCTTGCCGAGGATCACCATCACAGTACGGATCGACTACGTTCTCAAGTTCGTCGCTACCAACGTGTCGACCTGTGTCTGTGCAGTATTACCAGCTAAACGATTCATGAGACACAAAATGACACACTCCATTCGGTGCTTCACAATTCTGGCGTGCGGACTTTGCTGCGCGATTTCTGCGGCTCAAGATACAGAGAATGCACAAGGCAAGACTGATGTGCTGCGTCGAGAAAACTTGGTGGCATGGTGCATTGTCCCTTTCGATGCGTCCAAACGTGGACCGGCCGAGCGGGCTGAGATGTTGCAGCAGCTGGGCGTGACGCGGTGCGCCTATGACTGGCGGGCCGAACATGTGTCTACGTTCGAACAGGAAATTTTGGAGTACCAGAAACACGGCATCGAATTCTTTGCCTTTTGGTCAGCTCAGGAAAGTGCCTTCGCGTTGTTCGAGAAATATGATCTGCACCCGCAAATTTGGCAGACGCTCGGCGATCCCGGCGGTGACGATCAGGCGGCCAAAGTGGAAGCTGCCGCGCAGCAAATGTTGGGGCTAGCCGAACGCACCGCAGCGCTGGGCTGTCCGCTGGGCCTGTACAACCATGGCGGGTGGGGCGGTGAGCCTGAGAACTTGGTCGCCGTGTGCCAGCGACTTCGTGAACTGACGCATGATCACGTTGGTATTGTCTACAACTTTCATCATGGACACGGTCACATCGAGGACTGGCCGACAGCCATTAAGATGATGTTGCCGTATCTGCACTGCGTTAACTTGAACGGTATGAACGATGGAGCGAATCCGAAGATTCTGGGCATCGGAAAGGGCGAACACGAACTCGCGATGATTCGTGCAGTCGTGGAAAGTGGTTACAAGGGACCGATCGGGATTCTCGACCATCGCTCAGAACTTGACGCTCGAGAATCGCTGCTGGAAAACCGAGATGGTCTGGATTGGGTACGCAAGGAAATTGAGCAACCTAGCAGTGGCGGGCCACGTCCCGTGCATGCGAAGCCGATGAAACCGAAGTTGCCCCCTGCGACATCGTCCTTGGATGGTGGGCATGTTTTTCCGGGAGCGGAATCGTACCGACATCCTCCGATCACAGTCGAAGTCCGAGCCACACTTCAGCGCCGCGATCAGTACAACATTCTGGTGGCGAGCGACACGAAGCAATCGAGCGATCATTGGGAACTGTTTTCCATGAACGGCAGCGGAAAACTAACAGCTTATCTGCCCGGCCAGTTCCCGGATCACGTTCACAGTGACGCAGTCATTTGTGACGGCCAGCTTCATACGTTGACGATGACTTACGCTTCTGATCGCGTGCAGCTGTTTGTCGACGGTGCCAAAGTCGCCGATCAGACCATTGAATCTCGCGGCGACAAAGTCAGTGTGCCGGGATCGCTGGCTATTGGCAGGCTGGTTGAAGGTCAGTTTAGTTGCAGTGGAACGATCGACTGGGTGCGGATTTCTAAAGGCTTGCGAGAAATTCCGGCAAAGCCAGTTACGGCTGTGTCGCGTGACGATTCAACAATCGGTTTGTGGCAGTTTAACCACGCTGATCAGAACCCGGAACATGCTGGACATGGTTCCGTGAAATCGCCCGTTCGGGAATTGCCTTATAATGCGGAACTTGTCGCTGATTTGGTGCAGGATTCATTGCAGCTTGGTGATGAGAAACGCGGTGCCCGAGTTTTCACTGACGCAAAATTTGCGTGTCTGTCGTGTCATAAAGCTGGGACTCATGGTGGAACCGTCGGGCCGAATTTATCAGCCGTTGCGAAAGATCGAAAGCTGACTCATATCGTGGAATCAGTGTTCTGGCCGAAGCGTGAGGTAAAACCGGAATATACCACTTGGCAGATATTGACCACCGACGGCCGAATGGTTTCGGGGTACAAAGCAGATTCCACCGACCAGACCGTGACACTGCGTGATCCCGCATCCGGAAAGATAACATCCATCGCGGTCGCGGACATTGACGAAGAAGCGGTCGGCAGTACGGTGATGCCCGCAGGGTTGACGGTCGCGATGAATCGACAGCAGCAACTCGATCTAATTCGTTTCCTGAGTAACCTTGGGCGGGATGGCCAAGCGTTGTCGTCAGAGCTGCAACATGAGATCGCTCATTCGCAGATGCATGGTCCGGTGCAGTTCGAATTCACGAAGACGCCCATTCAACCGCAGTTGTGGCCGAATTCCAAGCATCACGTCAATCGTGATCGCGTGTACGACTTTTATACAAAACAGGCGGAGCACTTTCGCCAGCAACACCATGTGCCGATGCTGCTGTCCGCCGCACCCGGTATGGACGGCGGCCAGCAAGGACACTGGGGCAATCAAAGCGAAGTGGATTGGGCGAGTGATCGTTGGAACGACACAAAACTCGGGACGGTTCAGGCCGGCGTGTTTCATGCCACAGGGCGGACCGTTCCGCGCGGCGTCTGCGTGCGACTCGGTGACAATCAAGAGCTGTCCGCTTGTTTTAATCCGGACACGCTGACCTTTGATGCGGTTTGGTCCGACGGTTTTGTTTCCTTCTCGTCCGTGCGTCACGGATTCTTGGGCGGACTGCTGCAACAGGGAACACTTCATCCGCGTCCGGCGCAGATAACGCCTGAAGAACCGTTTAAGTATCATGGTTTTTATCGGTCTGGCACACGCGTTGTGTTCGCCTATCGCATTGGTGACGTTGAATATCTGGATGCGCCGTGGGCCAGTGATGGAAAGTTCGTTCGCGAAGTTGCACCGCTGCACGAACATTCATTACGTTCAGTCGTTGACGGTGGCATTGCGCAATGGCCGCAAGTCTTGGAGACCAGTATCCAGCCGGGAGATGGTCGCCCGTTTGCGATCGACACGATTGAACTACCAACGGAAAACCCGTGGAATGCGTTGTTGTTCTGCGGCGATCATGATTTTCTGCCCGATGGCAGCGCGTTGGTATGCACGATGCAGGGCGATGTGTGGCACGTGAGCGGTCTGGAGTCTGGCACCAACCTGCCGGGTGTTGCGCGCTGGAAACGATTTGCATCGGGCCTGCATCACGCATTGGGATTGGTCGTTTCTGGTGATGGCATTTATGTTCAGGGCCGAGATCAAATCACAAGGCTGAAGGACGTCAACGGTGATGGAGAAGCAGACTTCTATGAATGTTTCAGTAACGCGTTCGAGACTTCATCGAGCGGGCATGATTTCATTTGCGGACTGCAGCGGGACCAGCAGGGATATTTCTACACCGCTTCAAGCAATCAAGGATTGGTTCGGATCTCTCCCGACGGTGAGGATGCCACGG
The DNA here is from genome assembly GCA_041688835.1 of Fuerstiella sp. GTDB lineage: Bacteria > Planctomycetota > Planctomycetia > Planctomycetales > Planctomycetaceae > Fuerstiella. The sequence continues at coordinate 24,151 of JBDNHJ010000350.1, read as the reverse complement.
TGCTGGCCACTGGTTTTCGGAACCCAGACGGACTGGGAATTGGGCTCGATGGAAGCGTGACGGTTTCGAGTTCTGAAGGCAGCTGGACACCCGCGTCGATGGTCTGTCTAGTGCCCGCGCAGGAAAGTGAATTGGCCAGTCCGCCGCCGCACTTTGGTTATGGCGGCCCTCAAAACAATCAACCACCTGCGTTGCCGTTGGTGTATTTGCCGCGCACGATAGATAATTCTAGCGGCGGGCAGACGATCGTCCCGCTGGAAACTTGGGGGCCGATGCAGGGCCAGCGACTGCATTTTTCGTTCGGCATGGGAACTTGGTTTACCGTTCTTCAGGACGAAGTGAATGGGCAGACGCAAGGTGCCGTGTTGCCGATGGCGGGCGATTTTCTGTCCGGCGTCCATCGTGGTCGCTTTTCTTCGACGGACAAACACTTGTATGTCAGCGGTCAGCAGGGATGGGGATCTTATACGTCGCACGACGGCTGCTTTCAGCGAATTCGCTACAACGGCGACGCGTTCCAGATCGCCACTGGGTTTCACATTCACGAAAACGGAATCAAAATCACGTTTGCTCAGCCCGTCGATCCGACGATGGTTACGAACATCACCAACCACTTCGCTCAGTGCTGGAACTATCGCTACAGCGGCGCATATGGGTCACCCGAATACTCGCCCAGTCATCCGGGTGTGCAAGGGCATGATCCGTTGCGAATCGCGAGTGTCCATGTTCTTGAAGATCCACGTTGCGTCTTTGTGGAAGTTCCGGACTTGCAGCCTTGCAATCAATTGCACCTGCGACTGCACGTCAACGCTGCGGACGAGTATGCCGTTTGCAATCCTGCTGGCAGCGGGCATGATTTTTATATCACCGTCCACGAACTTGACGCTGCGTTTGAAAACTTCCCCGGCTACAGTCCGGTCGCGAAAACTATCGCCGCTCATCCGCTGCTGACCGACATGGCGACGAATGCCGTGCGAGTGGTGAATCCGTGGCTCAAACAAAAAGCGAACGCTCGGGCCATTGAATTGAAGACGGCTGAGAACTTGTCGTACGCAACGCGTGAGATCACCGTTGGCAAGGGCGAATCGATCGCATTCACGTTGGCCAACCCGGACGTCGTGCCGCACAACTGGGTGTTGGTCCGCAGCGGATCGTTGCGGCGCGTGGGAGAGCTGGCCAACCAATTGATCGCCAATCCTGAAGCGTTTGCTCGTCACTATATCCCTGAGTCGGATGATGTGCTGTGCTATACCGATATTGTTGGCCCGGGTCAGAATCAGACGATTTTCTTCACGGCCCCAACCGAACCCGGACGCTATCCGTTTTTGTGTACCTTCCCCGGTCACTGGATGGTTATGAACGGCGAACTAATCGTGGAATAGTTTCCCGAGAAGTTTTATCGAAAGTGTTGATTTCAATGGGTTTACGTCTCTAAATGGCAATTCTAAGTTTTTTCCGTTTCTCGACGGCAAACTTGCCGTCGATCTGGTACGGTTCCAGGAATCATGTCAAGCAGCCTTCAGACCGAACTCGAATCCAGCGATTCCGCACAGCGGTTCGGCTACCGGTACGGATCGAAGGGGACGCATACCACTCGAACGATCATGTTCGACGAAATCACGAAACTACTCGACGCTGTTTCGCCTGAAGGTACAAGCGACGGTTACTTCCAAGCGACTGTTGAAGACAACGTTACGGACAAGAAGACGGTCTCAACGCGACGCAACACCATTCAGCGACTGCGAGAATTGTATGCGTTGGATCCCGCGATAGCGCTGTTCCGGATCATGCGACGTTTATGGGAAATCGATCCGGCAGGACGACCGCTGCTTGCAATGCTGTGCGCGATGGCGCGCGATCCGTTGCTTCGGTTGACAGCTTCAGTGGTACTTCCGCTTAAACCCGGTGACGAACTATCGCGACATGAATTAACGCAGGCAATTCAGCGAGTCAGTGGTGAGCGATGGAACGACGATACAGTCGACAAGGTCGCCCGAAACGCTTCGTCGTCTTGGGCGCAATCGGGGCATCTCGCTGGCCGCGTACGGAAAGTTCGCCAACGTATCAAACCAACGCCGATCGTGGTTGCCTACGCACTGGTGCTTGGCTACCTGGACGGCGTTCGGGGCGATCAGCTATTTCGCACGCTGTGGGCGAAGTGCCTGGATGTCACGAAGGATGAGTTGATTCAACTCGCCAAGGATGCGAAACGATTTGGCGTTCTGGACCTGAAGCAAGCTGGTGACGTTGTCGAAGTCGGCTTTTCAAGCCTGCTTACTCGTGAAGAAATAAGGGACAGTCATGGGACGCATTGAAGAACTTGCAGAAAAGTATGAAAGCCACATCTCGGCTCCCTGGCAGCGCAATCTCGCGGGGGCTCAAAAGGCGATCTTTGTTGTCTATGACAAGACGGATGAGCGGAAGCTTCGTGCGAAACGACGCGAGTTCGAAATGCGGACACGCGACGCCGGACATAAGTGGCTTGAAGTGGATCTGACCGATTCCTTTCCTCACTGGATGGCTCAGGACGAATATCGTGATGCCTATTTTGAATCGCCGGAAGACCTCTCCCTGAAACTGCAAAATGAGTATGTGGAGTTTGCGGCCAATCAGCTTCGCGAAGTTCTCGTCAGCAGCGATGTGGATGAGCAAACGGTAGTCGGTGTGTTTGGTTCGGCATCACTTTACGGCTTCTCACGAATTTCCGAAGTGCTCAAGCACGTGGAAGGCGACATTCGCGGCAGACTCGTACTGTTCTTTCCGGGTGACTATGACCAAAACAATTATCGGCTACTCGATGCCCGCGACGGCTGGAATTACCTCGCGGTTCCGATCACGTTGCACGATGGAGATAACCACTAATGAAGACTTTGCTCAACCGTGATCTTTTCCTTCGCGATCCGGCGACAACTCGCCTGATGAACAACGGTCAGGCGCGGATCGTTGACGGGATGACAGCGCGAGAAATGGAAACGCTGCGCGAGGAGCTGTCGAATTTCGTCTGCGAAGGTCAATACGCTGACGGCATGCGTCGCATTCTGGAGTCGTTCCTCGCACACATCGGAGGAACGAGTCAACCAGCGGCTTGGGTGAGTGGTTTCTATGGAAGCGGAAAATCCCATTTGCTGAAAATGCTATGCCATCTCTGGGCCAACACTGAGTTTCCTGAGCATGGCGACGCGGCACGTACCTTGGTGCCCGAGTTGCCGACGGATATTTTGGAAGCGCTTCGAGAGCTGGATACCCAAGGGCGACGCTTTGGCGGTCTGCACGCGGCCTCGGGCACGTTGCCTGCTGGTGGCAGCGACAGTGTTCGACTGACAGTGCTCGGTATCATTCTGCGATCGATGAGATTGCCACCGACCTATGCGCAGGCTCGCTTCTGTCTTTACCTCAAGAACAATGGCTTCCTTGAGCAAGTGAAGTCAGCGGTCGAAGCCGCAGGCAAAGACTTCTATCGCGAACTCAATAACCTCTACGTGAGCCCCGTGCTGCACGACGCACTTGTCGCTGCCGACTCCGGCTATGGTGATCGCAAGTCCGCTCGCGAGACCCTGAAACAGGAATTCAAACAGCCACCTGACATCGACACCAGCGAGTTCATTCAACTTGTCCGTGAAGTGCTTGCCACCGGCTCCGAATTGCCTTGCACAATGGTGGTACTCGATGAAGTCCAGCTGTTCATCAGTGACGATTCCGACCGAGCAACTGAGGTGGTTGAAGTTGCCGAAGCCCTGGCGAAGCAACTTGATTGTCGTTTGCTGCTTGTCGGTGCAGGCCAGAATGCGCTGGGAGCACAAACGGCTCAGTTCGGAAAACTTCGCGACCGCTTTACGATTCCAGTCGAATTGTCGGATGCCGACGTCGAGACCGTGACGCGTCGCGTTTTGCTTGCGAAGAAACCAGAGCATGTTGCCGCCATTCGTGCTGAACTTGGCACTCACGATGGGGAAATCAAACGCCAACTCAAAGGTACACAGCTTTCATCACGAACGGAAGACGATGCGTTCATCGTCGAAGACTATCCGATTCTTCCTGTGCGCCGTCGATTCTGGGAAGAGTGCTTCCGAGCCGTAGACCCCGCAGGCACCAGCGGAATGTTGCGCACGCAGCTGCGAATCATTCACGACGCACTGCATGAGCTGGCCGAAGCCCCGATGCGAACCGTCGTTCCGGCGGATTACATCTTCGAACAATTGCAGCCTGGACTCTTGCAGCAGGGTGTATTGCTGAAGGAGTTGGACGAAACCATCCGTCGGCTCGATGACGGAACGGACGATGGCCGCCTTGCACGGCGGCTGTGTGGATTGATCTTTCTGATCCGCAAATTGCCACGCGAAGCGGGAGCCGATAAAGGCGTTCGAGCGACACCGGAAATGCTTGCCGACCTGATGATCAGCGACCTCAACACCGACGGCGTGACTCTGCGGAAGGAGATTCCTCGTGTTCTGGATGCCCTTGAGGAGAAGGGGATCCTGCTGAAGGATCACGATGAATACAACCTGCAAACGAAGGAATACGCTGAGTGGGACAAAGAGTTTCGTAACCGCGTCACTCGGTATACGAACCAGGGCGAGCAAGAAATCCATCACAAACGCGATGCACTGATTCGGGACGCTGCTCATTCTGCAGTCAAGGGAATCAAGCTTCAGCATGGTGAAAGCAAGGTTCCACGCCGATTGGCAATCCACTTCGGCGAAGACGCTCCAACGACCACCGGTCATGAAATCCCCGTTTGGATTCGTGACGGCTGGAGTTGCAGTCAAAAAGTTGTTCTGGATGCGGCGCGTGCAGCCGGAACTGACAGTCCGCTCGTGTTCGTCTATATCGAGAAAGCCAGTGCTGATGATTTGAAGAAGCAGATCATTCGGGCGGAAGCGGCCAAAGGGACGATCGATTTCAAAGGCGTTCCCAGTGAAGGTGCCGCAGAAGAAGCCTGCAACGCGATGCGCAGCCGTCTCGCGGAATCAGAACGCAGTCGCGACGAACTGATTCGCAACGTTGTCGATACTGCCAAGATCTACAAAGGCGGTGGCACGGAACAATTCGAGCTGGCGTTTGCTGAGAAGGTGCGGTCAGCAGCAGATGCGGCGCTCGATCGCTTGTTCCCCAAATTCAAAGATGCGGATCACAAGAACTGGCCGGTCGTGATCAATCGGGCTCGCACGGGTTCTGATTCACCGCTGGAAGCCGTCGATTGGACGGGGGCCACGGAACAACATCCGGTTTGCCGTGAAGTGATGCGGTTGATCGGTTCCGAAATGGAAGGCAAGACCGTTCGTCACAAGTTTGAGGACAGCCCGTACGGCTGGCCGCAGGACACAATTGACGGCGCGTTGATCGCACTTCATGCAACCGGCCATGTGACGGCGACTCATGCCAGTGCTGGCCCGTTAGCAGTCGGGCAGCTTGATCAGGGCAAGATAACCAAGACTCGCTTCCGTGTTGAGACCATCACGCTCACAGCGAAAGACAAAATCAAACTTCGGGGCTTGTTTCAGGAAGCTGGTATCACGGCGAAAGCCAGTGATGACCTATCCGTTAAGTCGACCGAGTTCCTGGAAAAGATGAGTCAGTTGGCAAGTAACGCGGGTGGACCGGCCCCATTGCCCGAGGCTCCAAAGACCACTCACATTCAGGACCTTCGCAGTCTGGCTGGAAATGAGCGGCTGGTGGAGATTCTCAACCAGCATGATCCTCTGAAGGCTCAGGCGAAAGCGTGGCGAGATGCTGCAGAGTTGGCTGAGAAACGACAACCAGCGTGGCAACGGCTGGATCGTTTTCTGCGACATGGTCATGGAACGGATGACTTTATAGATATTGAGTCGGCCCGTGCAGGGATTCTTGACAATCGATTGCTGCTGGACGGCACGGATCATGTCGCACCGTTGCTGAAGAAAGCTGCTGGACTGCTGCGAACGTCAGTAATGGCCGCCCACGAACAGCATCAGCAACGGCATGAAGCAGAGACGACTCGGCTTCAGGAATCTGATTGTTGGGAGAAGCTGAGCGATGAGCAAAAGCAAGCGGTGTCACATCAAGCGGGACTGACCGAAGTCCCGAAAATCTCAGTGGGTACAGATGACGAGTTACTCACAACGCTTGATCGGACGCCACTGGGCTCATGGAAGGATAAGACCGATGCGTTGAGTGGTCGGTATTCCGACGCCATTGCCAGAGCGGCTCGCCTGCTGGAACCCAAAGTTCAAACCGTTCGCTTATCCAGCGGCACACTCAAGACGGAAGATGATGTTCAGGGTTGGTTGAAGGAACAGGGGACGCAACTGCTCGCGAAACTTAAAGACGGCCCGATCATGATTCAGTAGAACCATCGCACTGAAGTTCTTGTCAGAGGAAACAAAATGCTAAGTGATCAACAACTCGAAGATTTGCTCGCCGACCTCGAATCCGATCGAGTGGAGCGTAAGGAATCCGTCGGTGATCCGGGACGAATTCGCCAGGCAATCTGCGCATTCGCGAACGATATGCCGGGTCACAGTCAACCTGGCATTGTTTTTGTCGGCGTTCGAGACGACGGCACGTGCGCCAATCTGGCGATCACAGATCAGTTGCTTCTGAATCTCGCCGATATGCGTTCCGATGGGAATATTCTTCCGCTGCCCGCAATGTCCGTCCAGAAGAAAACAATTCGAGGATGTGAGTTGGCAGCGGTCATGGTTCAGCCGTCGCTCTATCCCCCCGTTCGGTTCAACGGCCGTATCTGGATTCGAGTTGGTCCACGTCGTGCAACTGCGTCGGAAGAGGAAGAGCGACGACTCATTGAGAGACGGCGCACGCATAATCTCCCTTGGGATCTCCAGCCTATTTCGCCGGCGGAACTGATCGACTTGGATCTCGATCTTTTCGAACGCACCTATTTGCCTTCTGCCGTTGCTGCCGACGTCCTCGAACAGAATCAGCGCACCGTCGAACAACGACTGATGTCCTTGCGTTTTGTAACTTCAGATCAGGTCGTTCCCACCGTAGTCGGCTTGCTTGCTGTCGGAAAGTCTCCGGCCGACTTTGTCCCGGGGGCCCATGTGCAGTTTCTGCGCATCGGCGGCATTCAGTTGTCAGATCCGATCATCGATCAACGAGATTGCCATGGCCCACTGAGCGAGATGCTACGTGAGGTTGACGACGTACTTTCGGCCCACAACCGCATTGCTACGGATGTGACGTCAGCCAACGTAGAAATTCGACACCCTGACTATCCGATCGCGGCACTGCAACAACTGTTGCGAAACGCGGTCATGCACCGTGATTATGAAACTTCCAACGCACCCGTGAGAGTCACGTGGTTCGACGATCGCATCGAGATTCAGAACCCCGGTGGTCCCTTTGGACAAGTCACCGTCGAAAACTTTGGCCAGCCCGGCATCACGGACTATCGAAACCCAAGTGTTGCGGAAACCATGCGAAACCTTGGTTTCGTTCAGCGATTCGGAGTGGGTATTCAGATCGCACGTCGACAGCTTGCCGACAACGGCAATCCAGTGCCCGAGTTTACCGTCCAACCCAATCACGTGTTAGTAACCGTCAGGAGACAGCCATGAGCGTTCCTGTGATTGCCTTCTTTAACAACAAGGGGGGCGTGGGGAAAACCTCACTTGTTTATCACACAGCCTGGATGCTCGCGGATCTTGGTTACCGGGTGGTTGCGGCCGACTTGGATCCTCAGGGAAACCTGTCCGCAGCGTGTCTGGATGAAGACCGACTGGAGCAGTTATGGCCGGAAAACCGGCGGGTCGCAACGATTTACGGGGCCGTCGAACCTCTCAAGCGAGGCATCGGCGATATCTCTGCTCCACTATTGGAGCCAATCGGTCCAAACCTCGCGCTCATCCCAGGCGACATGGCACTGTCCGACTTTGAAGACGAGCTGTCGCAGGTGTGGCCCAAATGCCTGGACGGAGACGAACGTGCCTTTCGAGTGCTATCAGCATTTTGGCGAGTATTGCAGCGCGGTGCGGAGGAACATCGAGCCGATGTCGTGCTCATGGACCTTGGTCCCAACCTCGGCGCAATCAATCGCGCGGCCTTAATCTCAGCGGATTGGGTCGTGATTCCATTAGGGCCTGATCTGTTTTCCATTCAGGGACTGCAAAACCTTGGACCACGTCTTCGTACATGGCGAAGGGAGTGGGGTGAACGATGCCCGAAGAACCCGGCAGCCGATCTTCCGCTGCCGACCGGTGCAATGTGTCCGATCGGTTATGTCGTGATGCAGCATTCGGAGCGAAGTAACCGCCCGGTGAAGTCTTACCAGAAATGGATTGCTCGCATCCCGGCAACCTATCGCAAATATGTACTCGACAAAGCCGTTGGAAAAGTAGTGGCGGTCAAAGATGACGACCAATGCCTGGCAGTCCTGAAGCACTACCGCAGCCTCATGCCAATGGCTCAGGAATCACGAAAGCCGATATTCCACCTCAAACCGGCAGATGGAGCTCTTGGCGCGCATTATTCTGCGGTCCGCGATGCCGGTCGCGACTTCAAACAACTCACACAGGCGATCGCAGAAAGAGCCGGAATCGATGAGCCTGAGTGAGTCATGAGTTTCTTCGAATCTACAGGTATCACCTTTCGCAACGATCCATAGAACCAGACTCCCATCATGGCACCATTACCAAGCAACCTGCGCCGCGATCTGGAGCGGACGATCATTCGAGCACGTGAAATCGCCGAGCAGGGCTCGCGTGAAGCGATCGAAGCGTTGACCGTTCACGAAGGTAAGCGAGGTACGCACGTCACGAGCGACTCGGACATTGCGCTGCGGAATCATCTACGTGCTCACGCACTACTCATTGGTGATCGTCGCAATTCTCAATCTAAAGCACAGGCCGTTGACCGGTTCGTACAAGAGTGTGCGTACGAGCATTGGCATCGGATGATTTTTGCTCGGTTCCTTGCTGAAAACAATCTGTTAGTCGAACCCGAATCACAGGTTGCGGTCAGTCTGGAGGATGTTGAGGAGCTCGCTCGGGATGAAGGGATCGATCGCTGGGAACTTGCTGGGCAGTATGCACAACAATCCTTGCCAGCCATCTTTCGTCCGGACGATCCGCTGTTGCAACTGACTCTGCCACGTGAAATCCGGTTGCAGCTGGACGGCCTCTTGGACGAATTGCCTAGAGAGACGTTTCTTGCGGATGACAGCCTGGGATGGGTTTATCAGTTCTGGCAGAGTGCCGAGAAGGAACGCGTCAACAAACTAGGCGACAAGATCACCGGTGAGACACTGTCCGCCGTAACTCAGCTCTTCACTGAGCATTACATGGTGCTCTTCCTTCTGCACAACACGATTGGCGCTTGGCACGCGGGCAAAGTTTTGGCTGAGCAGCCCAAGATTGCGGCGTCGGCGAAAAGTGAGAACGAGTTACGTGAAGCTCTGCGTTTGACAGAGGCCGGAGGATACGACTTCGAGTATTTGCGGTTTGTTCGTGAGCCACAGGACAGCGATGGTGACGGTGAACCAAGCGGTCCGTGGCGACCGATGGGCGGAACCTTTGATGGCTGGCCAAAGCAAACTGCCGAACTGAAGGTGCTCGACCCTTGCTGTGGTTCCGGGCACTTTCTGGTCGCGGCGTTTGAGTTGTTGGTGCGGCTGCGAATGCACGAAGAAGGTCTGAGTGTCGAGGCCGCGGTCGATGCTGTTATTGAAGACAATCTTTTCGGTTTGGAACTCGATCCACGCTGCACCCAGATTGCTGCATTCAACGTGGCCGTGGCGGCCTGGAAGCTCACTGATCCTCGACCATTACCGGCAATGAAGAACATCGCGTGCACCGGCATTTCGGTCGGTGTGCCACGCGAGCAATGGATGCAGGCTCTCGAAGCAGATGGCACGTCGAATCTGCGATTCTACTTTGGCCAGCTTTACGACATGTTCAGCAACGCCGCAACGCTGGGTAGCCTGATCAATCCCAATCGCTTTCTCGGTAGCCACACGCTCAAAAGCGAAGACACCGATCGGCTCTTTCGTTCGCTTGACGCTGTGATCGCGAGCGATCCGATGACCGCCCCGGAAGAGCACGAACTTGGTATTGCGGCGCAGGGCTTGGCACGAGCTGCAGTTCTGTTGTCATCGCAGTATCACGTTGTTCTGACGAATGTGCCATATCTCGGGCGAGGCAAGCAGGATGATGTCCTGAAAGACCATATTGAAACGTACTACGACCGAGGAAAAGCAGATCTCGCGGCGGCGTTTGTCATTCGCTGCATTGAGTTTTGTGATACTGATGGAACAGCTGCACTTGTCTCTCCTCAGAATTGGCTTTTTCTGACGACGTATAAGACGCTTCGCGAGTCGCTCCTGGACCGAAGTTCGTGGAATATCGTCGCGAGACTCGGACCAGGTGCGTTTGAAACGATCACCGGTCATGTAGTCAACGTCGCACTGCTCGTGGTTTCGGCATCCCTTCCAGAGCCAACGCAAAGTATGGGAATGATTGATGCCATAGACCAGACTCAGCCACAAGAAAAGGCGGCACGACTCCGATTATGTAGCCAGGACGACATTCGGCAGGTGGCGCAAACTCTTCAGCAGAAGAACCCCGATTCCGTCATTAAGTTTGAAGGCTTCCACACTGGAAAACTACTAGGGGCATATGCGTCGTGTTTCGCGGGCATTCTCAACGGAGACTCTCCGAAATTTCGCCGATTCTTTTGGGAGTTTGATCAGAAACCTAGTGAGTGGGTGTTTCAGCAGACAACAGTTCGGAGCACCATTCCGTACGGAGGCCGGACCGGATTGATCTTCTATGACGAAGTCAACGGGCACCTCCGAGAAGATGCAGGCGTCCGTCGGGAGCGCCTGCATGATTCTGATAAACGTGGTAATGCCGCTTGGGGAAAGCTCGGAGTCGGAATCAGTCAGATGCATGACTTGCCGGCTACGCTTTATACAGGGAACAAGTTTGATTCCAGTATTGCAGTCATTTTCCCCAAGGACCAATCGCTGGTTCCCGCTATTTGGGCTTTTTGTACTGACGAAGATTTTCGACGACGTGTACGACAGGTCAATCAAAAGGTCAGCGTTGAGAATGGGTACTTCGAGAAACTCCCTTTCGATCTAGATCGATGGAAACTTGTCGCGTCGCAGCAGTATCAGCACGGGTTGCCGGAGCCGGAGAGCGATGATCCAACGCAATGGATTTTTCACGGTCGCCCGGAAGTCTCGATTTCCCCGATTCATGTCGGTGCAACTCGGCTCCTCGGTTACCGCTGGCCAGCCGAACTCGATTCCGAAATGCGATTGAGTGATCGCGCACGTGACCTCGTTCGGAGTTGCGAATCTGTTCTTCCATTCGCCGACGAAGATGGCATCGTCTGCATACCGTCCGTGCGCAGCGAAGAAACCGCCGTCACACGACTGACGCGGGTGCTTGAAGCGTGCAACCTGAAGCCGCCGCACAAGCTGGACAACTGGCTTCGCAATGACTTCTTCAAGGAACACTGCGAGCTGTTCCAGCAGCGTCCGTTCACTTGGCACATCTGGGACGGACGCAAAGCCGACGGATTTCATGCTCTGGTCAACTACCACATGCTTGCGGGACCGAACGGCCACAAGCTGCTGGAGAATCTGACCTACAGCTACCTCGGCGACTGGATCAACCGCCAGGAAAGCGACGTGAAACGCGGCGAGTCAGGTGCGGATGGTCGACTGGTGGCTGCGAAAACGTTGCAGGAACGCTTGGTTGCAATCCTGAAGGGTGAACCACCGTACGACATCTTTGTCCGCTGGAAGCCACTTCACGAACAACCGATCGGCTGGAACCCGGACATCAATGACGGTGTCCGCATCAACATCCGCCCCTTCATGGCCGTCGACCTCCCCGGTGGCCGCAAAGGTGCTGGCATCCTCCGCTGGGGACCAAAGGTCAAATGGACCAAAGATCGCGGCAAGGAACCCAAACGCCTCCGCGACGAATACCCCTGGTTCTGGGGCTGGGACGAACAAACCCCCGACTTCCCCGGCGGCGACACCTTCACCGCCGAACGCTGGAACGACTGCCACTACACCAACGAATTCAAACACAAAGCCCGTGAAGGAAATCAGGAGGATCAGGCATGAGTCGAGATTTGACCAGTTCGCCTGTCGATCGACAGAACATCCTGAACAACGCATACGCAGTGACGGAAGTTGAGCGGGCTATTGGAATTCGCGGCATTCCCTTCGACGGAACGACCGTCGTACTGAAGGAGCAGGTGGCGGAATTTCTGGACGTGACCCCGCGAACCGTGGACAACTATCTGGAGAGGTTCAGCTCGGAACTTGAGCAAAACGGGTACGAAGTTATTCGCGGTAAACGATTGCAGGAATTGAAGTTAGTCGTTTCTGGAGCGGATGTTCACGAAACTGGTTTCGTGAACATCGCCAAGGCCCCGCAGCTGGGTATTTTCCCGTTTCGGGCATTTCTTAACCTCGCGATGGTCGTCGCCGAAAGTGACCGGGCTCGCCTACTGCGTCAACTCGTTCTGGACATCGTGATTGACACAATCAATCAGCGGACGGGTGGCCGCACGAAGTACATCAATCAGCGCGACGAAGAATTCCTGCAATCGACGTTCGTTGAAGAAAACTACCGGAAGCAGTTTACCACGGCGTTATGCGACTGCGTCGACATGGGGAAATTCAAGTATGCCGCTTATACCAATCGCATCTATGTCAGCATCTTCCGTGAGAATGCGAAGGAATACCGGGCAGTTCTGAAGCTCAGCCAACGGGACAAGGTACGAGCCACGCTGTACTCCGAAGTGCTTGACCTGATCGCTGCATACGAATGTGGCTTTGCCGACATCCTGCAGCGAGAGATGAAGAAACAAGGCCAACAGCTCAAGCCACGCGAAGTCGATCAGTTGTTTAACGAATTCGAGTCGCAAGCGCACTGGATACCACTGATTGAAAAAGCTCGAAACAAAATGGCGAGCCGTGATCTGGTTTTCCGCGATGCATTGCACCTCCAGCTTCAGGAATACGTGACCCCGCTGCAACGCGATGAGTTTGAGCGATTTCTGGGCGAGAAGAGTCGCGAACTGTCGGAACGTCTTGAAGAAGCCAAGGACGTTATGAAGCGACTGAAGGAGCGTGATTAATGGCTTGGATTTACGTAACGCTTGAGCAGGCCATCGACGTGCATTCCAAAACCATCGCAGCCAGCGGTGGCGGGACTCTGGGACAGTTGGATATGGGCAAGCTGGAAAGTGTCCTGCAACATATTCAGAACGATGGCTATTACCCAACATTCGATAACAAGTTGACGCACCTGTTTTTCAGTGCCTGCAAATTTCACTGCTTTGCCGACGGCAACAAACGGATCGCGATCACGCTGTGTGCCCAGATGCTGTTGCTCAACGGCTATCTCGGCAGCGTGAAGGCTTTCATCTACGAGGCTGAAAACATCAGTTACCACGTCGCTGCCGGCACTATCGAAAAACAACTGCTGGGCGAATGGATGATTGCTGTATTGACCGGCCAGACCGAAGACGAGTCTCTCAAACTGCAAATCGTCCAAGCGATTTCAGACTGTGAAATCTCGACAAATCAAGCTCCTGAGATGGAGGGCACACAGTCATGAGCATCAACATCGGAATGGTCGACGCACAGGCAACAAGACTGGCGACCAATCTCACGACAGAATACCAGACGCGGTTAAAAATCAAGAGCAAGCCGATGAAGCAACGCTCACTTGCGTTTGTATTTCTGATCGTGAAACGGTTACTCGACTTCCTAGGTGGCGACGCATTGGATTTGTTTACTGAAAGCGGCAACGGTTTAGCTGTTGTTTGCCGTGGCGATCTGCTGGGGAGGTTGCCGTGGTGAGCAAAACACTTTCAAAATCCCAAAACGTGATGCCGACGACGATGCTGGAGGCGGTGATTGATTCACTCAATACCGCATCGAGCCATCAGCCTGGCGTCGACGAAAAACCCGCCGCACTGTTGTGGTCGGATCCACGCGGCGAATGGCGATCATTAGTGCCTCTGTTGCGTGAGCGGTTACCTCACCTGTTGACGCTTGGCGAATATGATTCAGCAACACGAACTGGCCCGTCGATTTGGTTAAAGTGTGTCATCGCTCGCCTTCTCGATGATGTTCCAATTGCAGCCGATGTCGTTCCGGTGATCTACATGCCGGAAATCAGCCGACAGGATCTCCGTGCCGGTGATGAATGCCCGGTTCCGTTGCGGCCGTTGGTGGAATTGCAGTATCGCGGTGCGGTGTGGACGCAAAAGAACGGACGCGACTGGACGATCGAAGCGTTTCTGGTTTCTGAAAATGCACTGGGGCTAGATGTCTCGCGAGATGCCGCGACACGGAGGTCGATTGATGCCAGCCTGACGGTGCTGGCGGAGACTCTAATCAGTCAGCTCAAAGGAAGAAGGCTCGAAGCCGAGGATTTTGATCGACTGGTTGTTGGCGACCATCCGCGCGAATTACTTACCTGGATGAACTCACCGACAGATGTCCAACAGCGATTTCAGGAATCTGGCAAATGGCACGCGTTCCAGAATCGCTGCCGGAGTGATTTCAAATTTGATCCCGAAGCTGATGGAGAAACATCCGCCGGAGAGTCGTTTGGCTTACGCGATAGTGACGCCTGGTCTGCGCTATGGCAAAGGTTTTGTGAATCACCCGGTCTGTATCCGAACATTCCGGACCTGCTGGTTCGATCGAAGCCGTCCGGTGGAAAGCTGTTGTTCGACAAAGAATCCTGGCCCGACGAAAATGACGTTGCTGAGGTCGAGCTTCAGAAGGCGATGGAAACACTTCAGGGGCGACCAGCCACGGAATCGCGTGCCATCCTTCGCAAGCTTGAAAAGGAGCACGGTTCACGTCGGAAATGGGTCTGGTCTCAACTGGGACGTGCCCCACTCGCAAACGCTCTGGCTCACCTGGTTCAGCTTGCCGAACGCACTGAATCGCACGTCGGCGGTGACGCCGTCGAGGAGATTGCGGATATTTACAGCAACGGTGCTTACCTTGCTGACGATGCAGCAATGCGAGCCCTTGCGTGTCCCGGCAATCTCGCTCAGCGTTCTGCAGTCAGGGTTGCCGTTCGCAGCATCTACCTGCCCTGGCTGGAACAATCGGCCGAGCGGCTACAGAAACTGGTCGCCACCACGCCTTTACCATCACTGGCTCAACAACCAAAGGTTGAGGTCGATCGCGGTTCGTGCATCCTGTTTGCCGACGGACTGAGATTCGACTTGGCAAAGCGTTTAGAAGGCCGGCTGGAAGAGTTAACACTGAAGTCAACCTTTGGCCATCGTTGGTCGGCATTGCCCAGCGTGACAGCGACCGCAAAACCTGCCGTGTCGCCGATCGCGTCGCAATTGATCGGCAAAGGTATTCCGAGCGACTATTCACCGACCATCAAAGAAACCGACGAAGACCTGACGCACCCCCGTTTCCAAAAGCTGCTCAAGGCAACGGGGTACAAGATCATCACCGGTGATGACGCTGCCGGGCCAACGAAAGCGACTGACCGTGGCTGGACGGAGTTCGGTAACATCGATCGACGCGGGCACGACATGCAGATCGAACTTGCTGGTCAGTTAGATGACGAGATCGAGCGATTGGCAGATCGAATAGTTTCATTGCTGGATGCTGGCTGGAAGACGGTTCGCGTCGTCACAGATCACGGCTGGCTGTTGATGCCCGGCAATCTTCCAAAGCAGGATTTGCCGCACTATCTCACTGAAAGCAAATGGTCTCGGTGTGCCAAGATCAAAGGCCAGTCTCAAGTGAGCGTGCCGACCGCTTCATGGACGTGGAATCCGATTTCCGAATTCGCGTCGGCACCGGGTGTATGCGTTTTCTCGCACGGCTATGCCTATTCCCACGGCGGGATCAGCCTGCAGGAATGCTTGATTCCAGATTTTGTTGTCGAACCGTCGGATAGTGGCCCGTCAATCAAAGCAACGATTCCTGACATTCAATGGCGAGCCCAACGCGTTCGTGTTGCTGTCGATCCCGCAGACGCATCGCTTCGCGTTGACGTTCGTACTTCAGCGGCATCCGCAGGCACCAGCATTGCAGTGGAAGCACGCAATGTTGAGAGCGACGGCAAGGCATCTTTGCTGATTGAGAATGAAGATCTTGAAGGCTCCGCAGCCGTGGTCGTGGTGCTCGACTCGCGCGGACGTGTCGTCGGAAAACAAACAACCATCGTCGGTGGAGAGGAGTGATGAGCATGACACTTGAACTGGATACCCTCGATCGACTGGGAGCTGAGGCATTTGACGGCTATCTCGTCCGCAAAGACCTTGTGCGGAAGTACGCCCGACAATACCCGGTGCCGACTTACGTCGTGGAATTTCTACTCGGCCGCTACTGCGCCACTGTAGACGAGGAGGAAATCACAGAAGGGCTGCAAATTGTTGAACGACAACTGAAGGACCGTACGGTTCGCACCGGCGAAGAAGAGTTGTTCAAGGCGAAGTCGAGAGACAAAGGTTCGGTCAAATTGATCGATATCGTCAGGGCCAAGCTGGACGCGAAGAATGATTGTTACGTCGCGGAAGTTCCGAGCCTGGCTTTGAAGGATGTCCGCATTGACGACAATCTTGTACGCGAGCACGAGCGAATGCTGACGGACGGCTTTTACGCTGAAGTCACTCTCGGTTACGACGCCCTCGTCGCACAGGAACGAAATGGTCGACCGTTTTCGATTGACGCATTGCGTCCCATTCAGATGTCGAAGTCTGATGTGCTTGACGTGCTGGCCCGTGGCAGACAGGCCTTTACAGCAGAACAGTGGCGGCACTTTCTGATTCGCTCAATTGGCCTTGAACCCGAAAATCTGTCGGAACGAGCACAGTGGGTTTGCCTTTTGCGGATGGTCGCCTTCGTTGAACGCAACTTCAACATGGTTGAGCTTGGTCCGCGAGGAACTGGCAAGAGCCATCTGTTTCAGCAGATTTCGCCCTACTCGCATTTGATATCCGGCGGCAAAGCAACCGTCGCCAAGATGTTTGTGAACAACGCGAACGGTCAACGTGGACTGGTATGCCAATACGACGTCGTCTGTTTTGACGAAGTATCCGGTGTTTCGTTCGATCAGAAGGACGGCGTGA
Source organism: Fuerstiella sp. (assembly GCA_041688835.1). Classification (GTDB taxonomy): domain Bacteria; phylum Planctomycetota; class Planctomycetia; order Planctomycetales; family Planctomycetaceae; genus Fuerstiella. Next base: position 7,069 of record JBDNHJ010000350.1, on the reverse strand, counting down.
ACATCATGAAGGGCTACATGGCCTCGGGTGAGTTCAGTCGTGGAAAGGAAAGCATCCGGGCCGAAGGTGGCATCGTGATGGTTGGCAACTTTGACGTCGATATTGAACAACAACAGCGGGTCGGGCATCTGCTGAGTCCACTACCGCCGGAAATGCGCGATGACACGGCCTTTCATGACCGGCTGCATGCTTTTGTGCCCGGCTGGGACTTCCCAAAGCTTAATCCCAACGAACATCTGACGGATCATTTCGGCCTGGTGAGTGACTTCCTGAGTGAGTGCTGGAACAAGCTGCGACCGAGCAGCCGTGTTTCCGCTCTTCAGGGACGTGTTCACTTCGGCGGTGCGCTCAGTGGCCGAGATATCGAAGCGGTCAACAAGACGGTCAGCGGACTGTTGAAGCTGATCTTTCCCGATCCAACGGTGGAGGTGCCGGAAGAAGACCTGGAGCAAATCGTCCGCATCGCTCTCGAATCACGCCGCCGCGTTAAGGAACAGCAAAAGCGTTGTCTGAAAAGTGAGTTTCGCAATACACACTTCAGTTACACGATGGGCATCGAAGGCATTGAGCAATTCGTTTCAACACCTGAACTGCACAGCGATGAAGCCATCGAAGGCGATCCACTTCCTCCCGGCCAGGTTTGGGCCATCAGCCCCGGTTCACCAGACTCCGGTGCCGGTCTCTATCGCATCGAAGTGACCGTTGGCCCCGGTAGCGGTGGTGTGAAGATCTTGAATACACCGGCACCGCCAGGTTTTCGTGAAAGCGTGAAGGTTGGCGAGCAGAACCTATACAACCTCGCAAAGAAGCTGGTCGGCGACCGCGATCCCCGCTCGCACGAGTTCAACATCCAGATGCGGGCGATGGACAACGACCGAAGTGGAATCGGCGTCGGCTTGCCGACACTTGTCGCGTTGGCCAGTTCGCTGCTGGAACGCAGCACCAAGGGAGGCATGATTCTTGTCGGTTCACTGAACCTCGGCGGTTCAATCGAACTCATTCCCAATGCAGTAGCGATTGCGGAAGTTGCCATCGAAAAGCAAGCCACAACTCTCCTGATGCCCGTCTCCGTCCGTCGACAGCTTAACGATCTGCCGGATGAACTGTGGACGAAAATCAGCATCGAGTTCTACAGCGATCCCGCTGATGCATTTTTCAAAGCGTTGGCGGAGTAGAACAGGAGCAACGAGAAAGTGTCGACCTCACAACAATTAACTTCAGACAAGTGGGTCTCACCGGACTTGGCGATCATAACTGCGCTTCCGATCGAGCGCGAGGCTGTCGTGTGTCGGCTTGGGAGCCGAAAGTAGAGTCAAACGCAATAGCTCTGGAAATTCCGTTGCAGGTTGATCACAATGTTCATCCGCCCGATTTCTTGCCTCATACCTGACTTTGTATCCGTGCCAACGCCCAACTTCAAAATCGTCCTTGTCCGTGCCGTGGTTCTTGGAACGTTTTGCACAGTGTTTGGCACAGTGTTTGGCACAATGTTTGGCACAATGGTCTGTGCGGCGGAGGAATTACTGCCGCCTGCGGACAACGCGGCGCAGATTTCAGGCTTCCTGCAGGACAAGTGGGAAGCTGCAGAAATGCAGCCTGCGGCTGCGAGTTCTGATCGAACCTTTGTGCGTCGGGCGTATCTGGATCTGGTGGGACGAATTCCGACGGTCGGTGAAGCCAGCAATTACTTGGCTGACGGTCGCTCGGACAAACGCGAACAGCTTGTACGGGTGCTGTTGCACAGCGAAGACTACGTTCAGCACTTTGCGGATACCTTCGATACGCTGCTGATGGGCCGAGGTTCGTCGAAGGATTACGACGAACGGATCAAGCACCAATGGCGAGCGTATCTGGAACGAGTCTTCCGCGACAATCGACCGTGGAATGAAGTGGTCAATGAAATCCTGTTGGCGCGTCCGGAAAAACAGGAGGACCGTGGTGCCGTCTGGTTTTTGTTTGAACGCCAGGACAAGTATCAGCAAATTGCCGAAGCTGTGGCACCGGCGTTCTTTGGGGTGCGGATTGAATGTGCTCAGTGCCATGATCATATGATGGCTGCCGAAATCGAGCAGGCGCATTATTGGGGACTGACGGCGTTCTTTAATCGCAGCAAGAATGTCCACACCAAGAACGGCCCGCGTGTGAGTGAATCTGCGATTGGCGGTTTCTCAGATTTCGCGAACTTGGAAGGCGACAGTTCGCCGAACGTGCTAACGTTTCTGTCTGCAATGCAGATCGAAGAGGCGCGGCCCAAGCCGGACGAAAAGCAAGACGATTCCGATGATCTGTACGACACTGCCAGTGTAGAACACGATCCACGTGTCCCTCGGTTTTCTCGCCGTGAAAAATTCGTGAGTGAAATCGCGGAGGATCATCCACTGATTGCTCGAGCGTTTGTGAATCGTGTGTGGGCGATGCTACTGGGGCGCGGAATCGTGCATCCCTTTGACGAAATGGACAGCGTGCATACTCCGTCGCATCCGGAATTGCTCGACTACCTAGCGGAAGATTTCCGAAAGTCCAACTACGATATTCGGCGGCTAGTGAATTCGATCGTGTTGTGTCGGTCGTATGGTCTGCAATCAAATCGCTCCGACGGAATGGACGATGAATCACTGTTCGCGTGGGGCCTGGAACGGCAGTTGACGGCTGAACAATTCGCGCGTTCGGCCCAACTGGCGGTGCGTGGCAAGTTTCAGAATGATGAGCCGTTGATTGGCAAAGTGCGTCAGACGCTGACCGCCGTGCTGCCGGATGAAAGCGTGACCACAATCAAGGACGCATTGTTTTTGACGAACAACAAGGCGTTGAATGACTTCATCAAAGGCAGCAATCTGCCCGACCATTTGATTCCGCGATTGGTGGCATTCGATTCGAACTCGCAGCGGGCGGAGTTGTTGTTCGAAACCGTGTTTTGTCGTTCGGCAACGTCTGCGGAAAGCGGTGCCGTGGAAGTGTATTTGCAGGGGCACGACGACACGTTGACACAACGTTTGCAGCAGGTTGTCTGGGCCATGCTGACGAGTGCTGAGTTTCGTTTTAATCATTAGTGTTATTCGAAGTCGGGCAAGTTGAATTCAGCAACGGCCCAGACAGAACTTCTGCTGAAACACCGTCGCAAAAATCGCAAGGTCAGATTCACGTAGCCGATTTCAACATGCAACCCACAAACCAAAATTCATCAGACTGCGGCAGCCCGGAACACGACCTGCACCGTCGCCTGTTTCTGCAGGGCACAATGGCTGCTGGCGCCGCATCTGTCGCCAGCTTTAGCGGTCTGTTTTCCATTCCGGCGATTGCGGAAGAAACCAAACGCCAAGGAAAGAAGTGCATTCTGTTGTGGTTGTGTGGTGCGCCCAGTCAGTTTGAAACTTGGGATCCCAAGCCCGGTACGGCGACCGGTGGACCGTTTGGTGCAATCGACACGTCTATTGCCGGAGTACAGATCAGCAGTCTGATGCCGCAGTGTGCGACGATGATGGACAAGCTGGCCGTGATTCGTTCGATGAAGACCGAACCGACGGAACACTTTCAGGGCATCGATGTGCTGACACGTGGTGACGCACCACGGCCTCCGTTTACGCGGCCGCTGCTGGGTTCTGTGGTGGCGGAACAATTGGGGCAACTGGATAGCCCGGTGCCGCAGTTCATTCTGCTGGATCCATGTCCGGAAGGGAATGAGTTCAAGCAGTTCAAGGCTGGCAACTGGGCGGGTTGGCTGGGAGCCGAGTATGGTCCGGTGCGAGCCGGTGGGGAATATTCGATCCCCGATATTTTGAAGCCCGACACGATTTCCGAAACCGATCATGCGGACCGCGAGGCGTTGCGAAAATTCTTCAGCCGCAAGTTCGAAAACGATCAGCGCAGCAAGTCGGCGGCTTCTTACAATGCAGCGTTCGAACGTGTGAATGGACTGATGAGTTGTGCGCCACTGTTCGATCTAAACGAGCTGCCCGCCGATGATCGGCGTCGTTATGGTGGCGGCGCGTTTTCGCAGCACGCATTGCAAGCTCGGCACCTGATCGAAAACGGATCGACGTTCGTGATGGTGGCCAATGGTATGCCGTGGGACAATCACGTGTTTCAGCACGAAATGCATCAGATGCTGGTCCCGGAACTGGACAACGTCTTGTTTCAGCTGGTGCATGATCTGGAAGACCGTGGCCTGCTGGATGATACGCTGGTGATTGCCATGGGCGAATTCGGTCGCACGCCATGGTTGAATGAAGCTCGCGGTCGCGATCATTATTCAAAGGCTTGGAGCTTGGCGATGGCTGGTGCGGGAATCAAGGGGGGCGTCGTGTACGGAGCCACTGACGAATACGGCCGTGAAGTAGTGGACGGCGAGCTGGAAAACCGTCGGTTATTTGCCACGATCTTTTCGGCACTGGGAATTGAGCCGCACGAAGAATACGACCTGCCAGGACTGCCGACGTTTTATCGCGTGGAAGATGATGCTCAGCCTGTGTCCGAGATCCTCGTGTAGGATTCGTTGGGTGAACGTCCAACGTCCAACGTCGAAAAATCTTCACTGTGTCCGTTGAACAGTCGAATCTGTGTGACCAAAGAACCATGACTGAACTGAAACGCACAACACATTTTAAGCTTCCCACCGGGATTTTGGACGCCGCATTGGCTGCGGATGGCAAGTCGTTGGTCGCCGGTTGCATGGACGGTGTGTTCATCGCTGATCTGGAAGGCAAGACGTTTGCAAAGATCGACCAGCACGCCAGCTATGTCAGTTCCGTCGCGTGGTTGTCGGAAGGAATCGTATTGTCTGCGGGCTACGATGGTGCGTTGCATTGGACAGATGTTGCGGCGGAAAAGCGTGTTCGCGAAGTGGCGCTGCACGATTTTTGGTCATGGGATATGGCGGTTTCGCCTGATAGAAAGCTGATCGCATCCGTGACCGGTCAGTATCTGGCGGGCGGTTACAAGTACGAACCGCAACCAGAACGTGAACCGTCTGTTCGCATCGTGTCGGCGGAAACCGGACAGATTCTGCACAGTCTGCCTCATGTGCCGTCGGTGCAGTCCGTTGCGTTCAGTAACGACGGGCGATACGTGGCGGCGGGGAATTTGATGGGCGAAGTTCGAGTCTGGGACGTGCAGACCGGAGCCATGCAATCTACCTTCACAACGCCGGATCTGACCAGCTGGGGGATCATCAAAAGCCACTGTTACCTTGGCGGCATCTTTGCGATGTCTTTTAAGCCGGATGATTCGACACTGCTAATCGCGGGAATGGGGCAGATGCGAGATCCCATGGCCGGCAATGGTCGACAGTTGTGGCAGGAATGGAGTTGGCAAGAACCGGAACCTCGCAAGCTGGATGAAACGCACAAAGACGAATCCGGCGAAGGTTTGATGGAAACGCTGGCCGTGCATCCCGACGGCAAACGATTCGTCATGGGTGGTCGGCTGCGAGGTGGCGACTGGAATGTCGCCCTCTTTGACCTCCACAACGGAAATCGTCTGGCCACGTTAAAGACTGGCTATCGCGTGACCCACGCTTTGTTTTCAGATGACGGTGCCCGATTGATTTTGGTGGGCAGTCAGGGGCAGCCGAACGATCACAAGGACGGCGTGTTTCCGGATTTCGGTCGTGTCGAAGTCTACGAAGTGTCGTAATTTTCGACGTGGGATAGGCTTCCAGCCTGTCGGTTTCCGCATTGTTTTTGACAGGCTGGAAGCCTATCCCAAGACTCCTGCCCGTCGCAATGCCACAGAAAGAACGGGTAAGAGTGCCCGTTCTACGATTTCCGACTTGTCCTCGACTATCAGAAGCAACCTAAAAACTCTTCAGGACTGCTGCGCAGCGGGCCGAATCGTTCGGCCTTCATTTGGTCAGGATCAGCCGCCCATTGCGCGTCCGTCGCAGCTGATAGACCTGCCCATCGAAGGTGATATCGACAATCGTGGCTCCTTTTGCCAGCCGTTCGAACGCATAGCAAAGTGTTTCCGAAGGCAGCTGCTCAGCAGCCGGTTCGGCGTCAGGTTCTGGAGGCGGCACACTTTCGGGAGACATGTTTTTGCCACAAGCGTTTGGTGGGAAGGCATGGGGAAACAGAATTGGCCGAAAATCGCGGTCCAAATTCGATATTCCGTCTGATTCCTAAATGTTAGTGCGACTGAGTCTCAGTGTCAATGCTTTCGGCTGACGAGTTGCTGTATTGTCAATCTGCTTGGAACGGACATTCCTTTCGAAGAAGTGTTTCATGCGATTTGATTTCCACCAAGGGCTTCCATCTGTGCGATATTTCAAAAGGCCCTGTGAAATCTCATCACATTCTCATTTTGCCTTTGCCACACTCCGCCATTGCCCTTGTTCTCAACGCAGTTACGTTAATAAGTCCTTCTGATGCAAAACCAAGATTCACTCGCTTCTGTCTCGTTGCCGGACGTCCGTCTGAAAGGCTTCCAAGGCGACAACGATGATGAGCTGACTCGCCATCCTCTGTCAAAAAGTCAACCCGAACGGAACCGAATCGCACTCACTTGGTTTTTCTGCGTGATCGTATTTATCCTGTCGACGACCGTCAGGAGTCACTGGCATGTTGCAGGCCTGATGAGTGGTACGCTGCTGCTGCTGGGTTTGTCGCTGGCTGTGGTGGGTTGTCTGGGGCGCGTCTGGTGTAGCTTGTACATTGGCGGATTTAAAACATCACAACTGGTGTCGTGTGGACCGTATTCGATCTGTCGCAATCCGTTGTACTTTTTCAGTGCGATTGGGGCTGTGGGAGTCGCTCTGGGCACCGCAACATTTCTGTTGCCGGTGATCGTGGTGATCAGTTTTGCTGTCTATTATCCACTCATCATTCGCAGCGAAGAGCGTCGGTTGCTGCAGTTGCATCGTGCCGAATTCACAAGTTACCGCAGCAGAGTTCCCGCCTTTTTTCCTCGGCTGCATTCCGTTGAAGTGCCGGACACTTATGTGATTTATCCGCGAATCGTGGGACGCAGTTTTGTTGAGGCAACTTGGTTTGTGTGGTTCACCATGTTGATTCATCTGGTCTACCAACTGCATCAGAGGACAGATTTTCTGCCAACGCTGTTTGGAAGTTTCTGA
>JBDNHJ010000349.1:0-8439 GCA_041688835.1 Fuerstiella sp. | reverse complement strand
GACCACTGACCACTGACCACCCGGATTTTACAAATGTCTGACACTCTTCTGACAGTGCTCTGACCACTGCTTGGTCAAATCGAAGTCCAATACGCATCTGAAAATAATCCGCCTCTACACTTTCCATGGAATTCAGGAGACCTGTGATGAAATTCAATCGATTCAAACAACTTTCTGCGGTCGCCGTCGCGGCGCTGTTCGGCTGCACGGCCTTCGCGGGCAACCATCAAATTAAGCTCGACGTTTCGCCGGTCCACAGCGTGCTAAAAGCGGGCGACAAACAAACCACCTGGATTCGTGTCGGGCTCGAAGGATTCAAGCTGGAAAGCGACCGTGGCAAACGCCCCGGTGTCAATTTGGCCATCGTGCTAGACAAGTCCGGTTCGATGCAAGGAGAAAAAATCAAGCAGGCGCGAGCGGCCGCAATCGACGCCATCAACCTCCTGCAGTCCGACGACATCATTTCGATCGTGACTTACGATTCCACAGTCGAGGTGCTGGTGCCCGCTACCAAGCTGACGGACAAGGCGCTGGTGATCAAGGCGATCAAAGGGATTCAGCCCGGTGGCAACACGGCGTTGTTTGCGGGTGTCAGCAAAGGGGCGGCTGAAGTGCGTAAGTTTCTGGACAAAGAACGCGTGAACCGTGTGATCCTGTTGTCCGACGGACTGGCCAACGTCGGCCCGTCATCGCCGGGTGAACTCGGCAGCCTCGGAAAATCAATGCTGAAAGAAAACATCAGCGTGTCGACGCTGGGATTGGGACTGGGCTACAACGAAGACCTGATGGTGAACTTGGCCACGGGCAGTGGAGGCAACCATCTGTTTATTGAAGACGCATCTGAACTGGCCGACATCTTTCGTAGCGAATTCGACGACGTTCTGTCAGTGGTCGCTCAGGAAATTGACGTGAAGGTGACTATCCCAGAAGGCATTCGCCCTGTCCGAGTGCTCGGGAACGAAGCCGATATCAACGGTCAGTACATTGTGACTCGCATGTCGCAGATCTACAGCGAACAAGACAAGCACGTGGTGATCGAAGTCGAAGTCCAAGCCGGTGAGCAGGGTAATCAGCTGGAACTGGCGACTGTTAGCGTGACCTACGCCAATATGAAGACCCACGAAAGCGACAAGTTGTCCGGCGACACAAAAATCGTCTTTAGTGACGACGAAACCAAAGTCAAAGACAGTGTGAATCAGAAAGCGATGGCGGATGTTGTGGCGTTGGTGTCCAGTGAACAAAACAAACTGGCGACAAAGTATCTGGATCAGGGCGATCTGCGCCGTTGTAAGGAAGTGCTGCAGACGAACGTCAGGTTTTTGAATACCAACGCCCTTAACTGTGCCCCGGCCGACGAATCTCGATTACGTAGCCTAGCTTTCCAAAACGCCTATCAGCTGGATCAGATTGAGTTAGCGAAAGACAAGAACGCTCCGTCTGCAAATCTCGCTCGCAAAAGCTTCCGCGGTTATCAGAGTGAAGTCGATCTTCAGCAGCGAGCGAAAGGTTCCACCGCACTAAAATCAGCCCAGTAGGTCACGCTCCCGCGTGACATCCACGGCAGACGTCTTCCGACTTCAATGTGCCCCAGTCACGTTCACCATTGAGCGTAACTGGGCCATCGAAGTTGCTGCGACGTCAGGCCAGTTCCGCGAATGTGTGGTACACTGTGGTATGAAACTGCGCCCCGTCATCATGATTTCCCTGATCGTCATTCTGCCACTGGCCGCTATGACATGGGCCGTGCTGCGGCTGGCGGAGAACGAGCAGGTGGTTGTCGAACAGCGGTTTCGGGCATTGATGGAAGACCGTTTGCAGGACATCAATGCCAACGTGTCCGTCGTCTTTGCAGATATCGAACGCAGTCTTGCCAACGTGGCGGCGATCGACGACTTCGATATCGAAGCGTTACGCCAAGTGAATCGCGGCGAACCGAGATTGCTGCAGTTATTCGTCCTAAATCCACAAGGCACGTTGACATATCCGAACCCCGCCACCGAACTCAACGACAACGAACGCTCGTTTCTGTTTCAAGCAGCACGCATGTTCACCGGACAGGATCTCAGCGATGCGGTCGCTCGTGCCGAACAGCGTTTGCAGGATGTCGGCAATAAACCAACGGTCACAGGCAGTCGCAGTCAGCAATCTTCGCAAAACCGGATCGCTCCATCCCCGATCAATTCGTCACCGCCGGAAAACAGTCAGCAAAGTCAGATGACTCAGGAGCTGGTGCAAAACGCCTATGGCGCGCGAGCCGTGCAGAACTTTCCGCAGTTCGCCGAAACATCGGGCTGGTTTGTCTGGTATTGGGATCGTGGCCTAAACTTAATCTATTGGCAACGTCGGCCATCCGGGCACATCGTGGGTTGTGCTTTGGAACGCGCTCGTTGGATGGCGGATCTGATCGCTCGATTGCCGGATACCGTGAACAGCGAATCTGAACGCGGTCGCAGTCTCGAAACCCGCGTCCGGCTTGTCAATTCCTCTGCCGCCGCCGTGTATCAATGGGGCAGCTACGAACCGCCCGATGATGCGCGTCCGTTGTGCGAAGTTCCGTTAACAAAGCCGCTGGCGTCCTGGCGACTGCAGTGCTTTGTGCCGAATCAACAGATAACAGCCGGGACCGGCCGCAGCGTGTATCTGGGACTGTTTGCTGGTTTGGTCGCCGTCGCGCTGGCTCTGCTGGTGATCGCTTTCTTTTTCGTTCGCGAATATTCACGCGACATGCGCGAAGCCGCTCAGCAGGTCAGTTTCGTCAATCAGGTTTCGCACGAATTGAAGACACCGCTGACGAATATTCGTATGTACGCAGAACTGCTGGATCGAGATCTCGAGAATGTCGACGATCAAGCCGCCGCAAAGCCGCGCGAGCGATTGGGCGTGATTCTTTCCGAAGGCCAGCGGTTAAGTCGATTGATCGGGAACGTGCTGACGTTCGCTCGGCAAAAACGACAAACACTGCAGTTGCAGCCCCGTGAGGAAATTCCGGGCAAGCTGATTCACCAGATCGTTGATCGATTTCGTCCGGCCTTGGTGGAACAGAAGATCGACGTGCAGTTGTCCTGTGACACAGCATCAGTATTGTGCATCGACCCGGACGTCTTGGAACAAATTCTGGGCAACCTGATCAGCAACGTGGAAAAGTATGCGGCCAGTGGCGGACTGCTGCGCATCGATAGTGCGGTGGCTGACAACGTGCTGACCATCGATGTCCGTGACGCCGGCGACGGGATTGCGGCGGTGAATCGAGCGACAGTGTTTCAGCCGTTTGCGCGGGTTTCCAACGTTGTGAGTTATGCGGCGGGGACAGGCATCGGCCTGCCGATCGCTCGCGAACTGGCTCGACTGCACGGCGGGGATGTCGTGCTGGTGGAAGCCGATGATGGTTGCTGTTTTCGGGCAACAATGAAAGGGCAGGCGTAATGAAAGTGCTGATTGCTGAGGATGACCGATTCACTCGCGAAGGCTTGGTGGAAGTTCTCAGCGAAGAAGGCTACGACGTCATCGCGGCTGTCGATGGAACTCAGGCAGTCACGCAATTTCGATTGCATCAACCCGACTTCGTGTGTCTGGACATCATGATGCCGGGGCAAAGCGGTTACGAAGCGTGTCGCCGTATTCGCGAACAATCGCCCGATGTTCCCATTGTCTTTATCAGCGCCAAGTCGGAAGAAATGGACCGTTTGGTGGGATTCGATTTGGGGGCAGACGACTTCATCACCAAGCCCTTCAGTGTTCGCGAAGTCGTGGCCCGCGTTCGAGCCGTGGCGCGGCGGACTTACGCGGCGAAATCGAATCCGCCCGCCGAATTTCAGCTCGACGATTTGAAAGTGCTGCCCGCTGAACTTCGCGCCAAGCGGGGTGACACGGTGATCGACTTGAGTCCTCGCGATGTGGCCATCTTACAACTGTTACACGATCATCCGGGCAAGGCACTCGATCGGAATACGATCTTCAATCACGCTTGGGGGGAAGACCATTTTCCGAACAGTCGGACGCTGGATCAGCACGTGTCGCAACTTCGGAAACGAGTGGAAGTGGATGCCAAAGAGCCGCGATTGATTCGCACGGTCCACGGGGTCGGTTATCGCTACGAACCAGCTGCGGAAAAAACCTCTACGTGACCCAGACATCATCCGGGATTCCATCCGGAATGGCTTGCGGATTCGCAGGCGTGTCCGGCGGGGCCGAATATTCGGGCTGATCGATTCTTCCCAGCAGGGGTGTTAGATTCTTGACAACGTAGAATCGCACGGTCCACGCCAGACCGCCCCAGACCGCAAAGTTGCACAGGATCACGAACACATCGCTGTCTGGCAGGTACGTTCTTCGCCAGTATTCCTGCAGATCATGGAACTCGTTCAAGCCCACGCCGAAGATTGGTGATGAGAAGAACCACCAAGGAAATTCGTTGGGGCCGGAGGTTGTGCTGACCAAGACGAGAGCCATCAGGATCGCTGGCAAAAAGCACAACACGAGTATGGTGACGAGGCTGCCGATCATGGCCTTCATCAGCGTGTTTTGCTTGAGCCCAAAGAACACTGCGATCCACTTCACAAGGTGCATGTAGATGAACGCATTTCCCAAGGCGAACACCAGATACACCATGGCCGCCGCAGCGAAGCCCAAGCCGTGTGCCTGTTGACGCCAGAATGAATAGTTGTCCGGATCCACAATGCCCGTGTACGTCAGCGTGCTGATGCCGACGCGTGTGTTGGTGAGATTGTAGAGTCCCGTGATCAGGACGGGCACCAGCAGTACTAGGATCGTCCGATTGATGGGCTGGATTTTGTCGTTCAGGATATCGCGATTCGTGAACGGAGCGGCCAGTAGAGCATCCAGCGTTTCGCGTTCTCGTTCCTTGGCAAACAATCGAGCGGCCAGACTGAGCACCATCAGCAGGCTGATGATCAGAACGCCGAAGCTAAACAGGGCACAAACGACTGCGGAGTAGGGTTCAGCCGACAGAGAACAGCCCTGCACCACAAACAGCGTTCCGACCAGCAGACACTGGGTCCGGAATCTCAGCATGGCCGTGCCGCGCTGTTCTCGCCACGCGATCGGCCGGTCAACAGGAAAATCTGTACTGGCTCGAGTTGCCAGCGGTGAATCAGCGTCGACAATCGCCTGTTCTGACTGTCGCTGCAGGCGACCGTTTGGCAGGATCGCCGCCATCGGTTCTGCCAGTGCTCCCTGCAGTCTTAGCATGATCATCTTCAGTGAGGTGGCGGACCCGTATGCAAAACGTTTTAACGCCAGCCACCCGAGAATCGGAAAACTGAGCGTCATCAGCAGCGAGGGAATTGTCAGCAGCCCGACAGTGCCATTCAGTTCCGTGGCGTCAGCCAGCATCGTCACCTGATAGGGAGGGAACAGCAAAAACTCAATTTCACGGACACCCGATACTCCAAGATTGTTAGGCAGGAAGTCGAAGGCGTCCAAAATCGGCAGCGTAAAGTACACGCACAGCAGGACAGCATACGTGAGCCAGAATGCGGCGAAACTGGTTTCGACCAACGCGGAACAGAACACGGCTACGGCCGTGACCTGAAACACGACAAACAGCAGAAACGCGACCCCCAGCAAGGCTTCACCGAAAGAAATTCCGCCGAACAAATACGACAGGCCGAACAGCGGTGCAGAAACAACAACCAGTGAAATCAGCGGCACCATTCGCGAAAACGTTTTCTCCAACACGATGCCGAACGGAGTCAGTCGGGACGTCAGTAACAGCCCCAGCGTCTGCTTTTCTTTTTCCGAAGTGATCGCGGAACACGACAACGCCGGTGCCAAGGCATACACCGTGAACAACAGCATGCCGAACAGCACATACATCATGTCACGACCCTGCCCCAGCATCTGCATCACATTGGATGAGTTCTGACGCATCGCCATGTAGATGAACATAAAGACGATCGAGAAAATCGCCAAACAAATGCAGCGCAGCGCATAGGTGCGTTTATGCTGCGCAAGTTCGATCAGTTCGCGCTTCAGCAGCGGGAGTTCGAAGTTGAATCGGAGGCGACCAGGCATAGGCTCCAATATCGGGTGAGGTGACTCTACAAGGATTCATCTGTGGTCAAGTTTTGTCTATGTAACAGCCTCGAATCCTGCCCTTCGTTGATGTCAGGTGTACCCGAAGACGGTGTGCGGCGTCAAATCCTGCATGATTTCCGGGTGAACTCTGGGCGATTCGACTTCCTGAGGATACCATACGTGATCCGGTAACTCCCTCTGTCGATCTCATTGTCTTTCCGGTACAGCACACGATGGCCGACTTTCGTCGAAAACGATCTCACCTCAAACTGCCCATCTGGACCAGCGTTGTCTTGGCGGTACTGAACATCACGTTGATGATGCTGCTGATCACGCAGCTGTACACCGAAAATCGCTCTTGGATCGCCTTGGTGCTGGGTTTGGTGGCTTTGGGGATCAGCTTGTTCGGCATTACGTTTTATTCCTTTCTGACGATCAAAGAAATTCAGCTGAACCGTCGCCAAGCGAATTTTGTGGACAGCGTGACGCACGAACTGAAAACGCCCATTGCGGCATTGCGGCTCTATTTGGATACGCTGCTGATGCGGGATTTAAGCCCAGAGGATCGGCTGGATTTTTATCAAACGATGGAAACCGAGCTCGAACGCCTCGACCAGCTGATCAACCAATTGCTAGAAGTTGCGCGGCTGGATGCCATCGGCAGTCAGACGGAGCCGGAACATGTGGATCTGAGTGTCTTGCTGAGGAATATTGCCGAACAGGCGTGTCGTCATCAAAAGAAAGAACTGGCGGAAGTGTTTACGTTTGATGGCGTTTCACTGACTCTGAATTCTCGCCGCATGTTGCTGGAAATGATTTTCGGAAACCTGATCGACAACGCGATGAAGTACGGCGGCAGTCCGCCGCGAGTTCACATTTCGGCGATGGCTCGAGGGCGAGATCGCATCGTGGTGCGAATTCGGGACAACGGTGCTGGGGTGCCGGTGGAGCAGCGTGGGAAAGTGTTTCAGATGTTTTTCCGGGGCAGTGATGAATTGCAAAGAACCCGGCGCGGCACGGGACTCGGCCTGTACATTGTGAAAACGCTGGTCGGAATAATGAAAGGGCGCATCACAATTTCGGCAGGCCCCGATGGAGTCGGCAGCGTTTTCGAAGTGTTTTTGCCGGGGCGTTTCGTGGTGCCGAATGTCGCCACTCCGGACAACGAACCGTTGAAGATTGAGGCAACCCAATCAGTGTCTGAAGAAACAGGAGCCCGTCGGTGATGAGAATTCTTGTGGTCGAAGACGAGCATGCGATTGCGCGTGGTTTGCGATTCAATTTCGAACAGGAAGGCTATCAGGTCGATCTCGCCGACGATGGTGCCACCGCGTTGAATCTGCATCGCGCCGCTTCGCCGCCATTCGATTTGATTGTGCTGGACTTGATGCTGCCAGAAATGAGCGGCTACGAAACTTGTCGCAAGCTGCGTCAGGTTGACACAGAAGTTCCCGTGTTGGCTCTGACAGCCAGAACGCTGGCCGAAGATAAAGCTCAGGCGTTTGATTGCGGCGTTGATCAATACATCACCAAGCCGTTTGCGTTGCCGGAATTGTTGAGTCGTGTCCGGAATCTGCTGGACCGCCGCCGTCGATCGATGGAAAGTGCTCCGGCGACGCGGCCGGTCGAAGATGTGGTTCGGTTCGACAATGTGTGTGTCGACTTCGGCCGCTTCGAATTGACCAACGGCGATCAGGTGCATTCTCTGACGACTCGAGAACAGGAATTGCTCCGCTATTTTCTCCGACACGATGACGTCGTGCTGTCACGGAGTCGACTGCAGTCTGATGTCTGGCGAGATTCTGCGGAGATCACGAGTCGATCGATTGATAACTTTGTGATGCGGCTGCGCAAGATGATCGAGTTCGATCCAGCGAACCCGCGCCATCTGATTTCTATTCGCGGAACAGGCTATCGATTTATCCGAGAACTCGATGGTCCATCAGAACCGTAGCAGGGCGTGGATTCTCCGATTGCTGGCGTTGGTGCCTGAATAGCGTGGGTGGGATTCGAACCCACAACCAACCGGGCTTAAACCGGATGCCTCTACCAATTGGGCTACCACGCCGTTTACGAACGAATACCCGGTCAAGGAATCGAACCCTGTCTACGACGTTCGAAGCGTCGCGTGCATCCACCACACTCACCGGGCAGGTTGCTGTGAAAGCGAATTAAGAATTGACGCGAACCGGATTCGAACCGGCGTCCACGGGGTGAAAACCCATGTGTCCTTCCAATAGACGACCGCGCCTTGCTGTGTTTTTCCGCGATTTTGAAACAGAAAATAGCCGACTCAGGTAACGCTCCTGACTCTCCGAGCTTATGAGGCTCGGCTGGTCTCTTGACCGTCGGCGATGGGGGTGGGGGGGGCGAGTTTTCGGTTTTCGGTTTTCGGTTTTCGGT
>JBDNHJ010000348.1:0-2410 GCA_041688835.1 Fuerstiella sp. | reverse complement strand
TCGCTTCATCGCAGTCAGGCCCGAGTGCGGTCCGTTTTTAGAGAACAAGCTGAACGTTTCAACAAGGATTGTCCATTCAGCCAGCGACGATCGTTCAACCCTTCCTGAAAATGGCCGAAAACAACAGTGTTTTGTCGTTCAGAAGCTCTATGGACCCGATTTGGCGTTTCCCTTACATTCGCGGTCCTCTCCTAGATCGAGTCCTCACTCGCTTGTCGTGAAATGTGATTTCGTCCGAAATTGCACAGCGGCACTCCTCTCTTCAAAAAATCTGCAAAGGACAACGCCCATGTTATCCTTCTCTTCCGTCAAATGTATTTCCGCCGTCCTGTTGAGCTGCATGATTTGCGCCTCAGCGACTGCCAAAGTGGAAGCGGTGAAGGGCAAGCGGTATTCGCTTAGCAAAAACCACGGACCGTGGATGATCATGGCCGCTGCAATCACGGGCGTGCCCGAAGAACGACGCACCAAAGGCATGTCCGCTTGGGAAGCGGCCGATCAACTGGTCTATGAACTCAGGCTAAAGGGCATCCCCGCTTACACTCTGTTCATGGATCGACAAGTCGGAACAGTGAAAGAATTTTCCAACGCTCCGGGTCAACAAGACGACAAAAAGTTCATCGCACGCCACGAAGCCATCGCCGTGCTGGCGGGGAATTTCGAAAATCGGGACGATCCACAGGCCAGAGCGATCCTGAACTTCCTGAAGCAGAAATTCGAACCCACATTCGCCAAAAACAAAGACAGCGGTGCCATCTTTTCGCGAACACCGGGCCAGCCGAATGCGCTCAGTGGGGCTCACCTCACACCCAACCCACTGATGCCCGCCAGTGAACTCAAACGCCGCACTGTCGACCCACTCATTCAAAAGTTAAATGCCGGGGAAGAGTATTCGCTGACCAAAAACAAAGGCAAATACACTCTGCGAGTTGCCACGTTTCGCGGCAATTCCATCATGCAGGTTGGCAACCAAGTCTCCGAAAAAGCGGCCAATCACTTCAATCAGTTCTTCGGCAGCAACCTCGACGAATCCGGCAACAAAGCTTGGGTACTCTGCCAAGCACTCCGATCTGCCAGCAAGTACGGATATCCTCAGGATTACGAAGCCTACTTGTTTCATGATCGGTACGAATCGTTCGTGACAATCGGTTCGTTCGCCAGCGAAAACGATCCCGCGATCGTCGAACTGGCGCGCATGTTTCGCGGCAAACCGACGATGCATCAGGGACAGGAACGCGAAGTTGCCGAAGTGTTCAGCATTCCACGCCAGGTTCCGATTGGCTCGACACCAGAAAAATTCTGGATGTTTGACGTAATGCCTAAGCTGACTCGCGTACCGTAATCCGCCATGCAAGATCTGCCGGCTACATATCGTGATGGACTGCTGAAAGGCAACGTCTGGAAGGGACTATTCCACCTACCACGTATGCAGCCGACATGCTGGAATCGACGTAGCCGAACGTTTTCGTGGGTGTAAACTTGAGGATTCGAATCTCGCTTCCGTAGCATAACGCCGTCCGCGCTGGGTAAACTGTGGCTGTAACAAGCCCTTCAGCAGACGACACATGATCAAACTCACCACGCAACCTATCGACTACCAAACGGTCACGGAATCCGTGCGTTCCAACGACGCGGGAGCGGTCGTGTTGTTTCTCGGCACGGTGCGAGAATTCACCGGAGACGCTCAGACGTCATCGCTGGAATACGAAGTCTACCCGCAGATGGCCGTCCAAGCGATGGAGCAACTCGACCGAGAAGCTCGTGAACGCTGGACACTGGTGAACGTCAGTATCGTGCATCGCACGGGACCGCTGGATCTGGGAGAAATCGCTGTCGCCGTCGCCGTCAGTTCCGCACACCGCGCCGCCGCCTTCGAAGCCGGACAATGGTTGCTAGACACGCTCAAGCAACGCGTGCCGATCTGGAAAAAAGAACTCTATTCCAACGGTCAAACCGAATGGGTTCACCCGACTCAAAAATCGCCGCCCGCAACGTCGCCTCCGGCGCCTATGAAAACGAATAAATGAACTCATCCCGCAATCAAACTTCGCTGCCGCAACTGATCGACAGCTTTGGACGCGTGCATAACAATCTGCGTGTTAGCGTGACAGATCGCTGCAACATCCGCTGTTTCTATTGCATGCCGGCCGACAATGTCGAATTCATGCCGAAACAGGAATTGCTGACGTTCGAAGAAATCGAACGAGTCGTACGTGTCGGAACGACGTTGGGAATTGATCGCGTGCGATTGACGGGCGGCGAACCATTGGTGCGGCGCGACCTGCCGAAGCTGATTGAGCAACTGGTCAAGATCCCCAGCATCGTCGACATCGGCCTGACCACCAACGGTGTTCTACTGGGCGAACAAGCCCAGCAACTGCGCGATGCTGGACTCAAGCGTCTGAACATC
>JBDNHJ010000347.1:0-5625 GCA_041688835.1 Fuerstiella sp. | reverse complement strand
CGCAGGCGGAGAACACGATGAACGTGCGGTGATGGAACGTGCCATCGAACCGGATCGGACCTACGCTTTCGATCGCGGCTACGCCAAGTTCGAACTGTTCAACCACAT
Organism: Fuerstiella sp.; assembly: GCA_041688835.1. Taxonomy (GTDB): domain Bacteria; phylum Planctomycetota; class Planctomycetia; order Planctomycetales; family Planctomycetaceae; genus Fuerstiella. Next base: position 5,517 of record JBDNHJ010000347.1, on the reverse strand, counting down.
TGTGAATGCAGGTAGCCGTTTTTAGATTTTTGAAACAGATCCTTGGCTGCCGCCATCTGCTCAGCCAGTCAAAAAGGGGCATTGAAATCCAGATCTACTGCGCGATGATCGCGTGCATGCTGATCAGCCTGTGGACGGGCCGCAAGCCGACTCTGCGAACGCACGAAATGATTTGTTGGTACTTCTGCGGCATGGCGGATGAGCAAGAGCTTCTGGCTCACATCAACCGGCTCGACAAACCGACGGACTGATCTCGCGGGGCGACGCGTCGTCTTGTCTGCCGAGCTTCACGCTGCGCCGATTTCTCTGCCGCATCGGCCAACGGCGATACAACCAGCCTGTTGAGGAACCCCGTCGACACCGATCCCTTGAAGATTCTACAATCTTCGCAGAGACAGCACGAAGCGTGCCGAACACGATTGACAATGTCCCCGTTTTACGTTCCCGCACCAGTCGTACGCCCCTTGACGATTCTGAAAACCTCGCGCTGTCCGTTTAACCTCCGGCAGGCAACACTCGTCCATCCAAAAATACGCGGAATTCCACGAACTCGCTCCATGCCGTCACGGTTCCATCGCTCCCGAAAGCTCGTAACCAGGCGCGGTAGTGAATTGCGCCGTTGGTCCCGAGGACCGAGCCGAGGAAGGACGTCCCTGTCAGTTCGGTCTCGCGAATCACGGAAGTTCCGTTAAGTCCTTCGGCGACATACAAGTCAAAACGGACCGCATTGGGATCGTTTGCCCATTGAAACAGCGGGCGAAAGTCTTCGATCTCATCGCCCACGAGGTTGGGGACAAGAGTCAATTGTGGTCGCTGCGGCAGAGTGCTGGTGCCGACCTCGAACTGGAACCGCGAACTCCACGGCAGGACTGCCCCGGAGTCAGAAACCTGACGAACAAACGCATAGTAAACTCCATCGGGCAGGTCGATCTGAGGTGTATATGACGTGTCTGAAATCCCCCGTTCCGAAATCAACACACTGCCGCCTTTGGGTTGAATCCAGATCTGGTAATCAACGTCGGCGACGCCGGCTGACCAGGTAATTTCGGGTCGAGCTGGTTGGGCGTTCGATGTCGGCCCGGTGATTTCCGGTTGACTGGCTCCCACAGCGATGGTTACCGGTTCCGTCCACGGACTGACGCCGACGCCGTTACGCCCTCGAAACCAGACGCGGTACAGCCCGTCGGGAATGTTCCCGCCGGAATCGACGTGGTAATCGAACTTCATATCGCGACGACCACCGCCAGAGGGAGCCAGATGCCTCCCGTCAGTGGACAGGACTGCTCCGTCGCGCGACAACCAAGCATCTGTGTCCTGCGTATAGCTGTCGGGGTGATCAATATTGAATACCAAACTACTGACGGAGCTAAGATAGAATGACTTCACATGTGCGAGATTTACTGGGCTGTTTTCCGGGGTGACAAAACCGAAGTCCAACTCTCCGGGCAGTTGTCCACCCGGCACCACCACACGTTCCATTGCACTCCACGGCCCTTGACCTTCCTCATTGAGGCCCCGCACCCAAATCCGCCCTTCATAACCCGGGAAAGTTGGAAAGGCCGCCACCTCCAAGTGGTTTTCGGTCACGGTGCCGCGAGTTGGCAATCGGTCGAGATGGTTGTTGTCACCGCCATCTGAAATCCAGTATTCATAGCTGTCCGCGTTTGGATCCGCGACCCAGTCCACAATGACCGCACGTCCCTGATCAAACGGTCCGCCATCACCTATTTCCGCACTTGTGATGTCAATCACTTCCGGCAGAGTCAGCAGTTGTCGCCGTTCCAGGCAGTCGATTTCAGCAGCGGCTGCAGGAAATGACTTCCGTCGGCGTTGCGGCGTAAACCAAGTTTTGAGAACTGTCGAGAGTTGCTGATACATCTTTACTATCCTTTGAAAAAGGCGCTAAAAGTGAACGACTGAACTCTCAGAATGGCACTAACGAAGGCTTAAACTCTGGCGATTGTTCGGTCGGCACTCGGATGTGGACATTCGTTGTTTGGAACCGCCCTAGCTGCCCCCGCCCTCCGCTCCGCCTGGGGCAGTCCCAGTCAATTGGCGAGCGATGAGCGTGTCGGTCCCCATTGTGATTGGGTCAACCACCGCATGATTGCTAATATGCAGCATTGACTGAAACAGTCCCCAGGATCCTGCTCCGTAGTCGTAGTTAATCAATCCCGTCGGCACAGACGCGGCCTCTCGATTCTCCTGACTTCGCACCTCCCCGCCGACTACGTGAAGTCCGCCGCACCAGCCAGTATTCGTGAGTACGTGCTCCGGGAAAATGGCCGCTGTTTCAGGCGCACTGGTGGAAACGATTTTCCCCACCGTAATTCGCGTATTGATGAAATTCATCGAATAGGTTTTTTCCGCGTACACCCCGAGTTTTCGATTTCCTTCAATCCGCGAGCGATACGTCGTCAATGCGGACCTGACGGCGTTCAAGCCGTGGCCGGAATTGAAGCTGATGTCTGAGTCCGCGAATCCAACATTTGCCAATCGAATTGCACCGGTCGTGTCGAATTCCGTCTTAACTCCGTCAGCAGCAGGGTTGCTCTCGTTTCCATTGCGAATCGCGGCCAACCGTTGGAAGAGGCCGTAATAGACGTCCGTGTTAGCGTTGTCAGCATAGGCATCCACATGCACGCCCCTGGTTTTTGCTCCCGTCGCCGTGACATCCCGCACGTGAAAAAACTTACAGTCCTGAAGGTACAAACTCGAATCGAATTTCACTCGCGAATCGAGCGTCAGATCGCGCATCCAGAATCCGTAATGGTCGTTCTGCGAGTCATTCGAATTGTGGCATTTGATCAATTCCAAGAGGTTATCCGCGCCGCTGCCCGTTGCTCGCAGGACGGCTCCATTGCCGTCGATTCCGATGGGCGCCCCTGCACCATTGCCTTTTCCCTCCACCAAAATGGTGTCGCTCACCAGATACGTTTTTCCCGGCTCAAACGCCAGCACTCCGCTGAAACCATCTCCGTTCCCTTTTGTGGCTCCGTCAATCAACGTGCCCATTGAATACTCTGCAATCTGCTCCTGAATATCTGTCGTGTGATCGGAACTGGTTTCGTTGTGAAGGACCAGAAAGACGTTGTACTTCTCCTTCAGAGCGTCTTGCCACTCGGCTCGCGTGTCACACGTCGTGCCACCGATATCGATCCCCTTGAAATACAGGTAATGCTCAGGGATCTCGTGATAGGCGGTTCGGACATTGTTCAGCGCGGCCGTGCGTTTCACCAACGGCGTGTAGTTGTCTGAATAATCCGCCTGATCCTCCGTCACCACGTTTCCATCGGGCACGTGAGAGGTCAGATCGACACCCTGTGGAGTGTGCCCGTAACTGTGGATCAGCGTTTCGTCTGCGACGGTTGTGTAAATAAACCGGCCAATCATCCGTCCGCCAAGAATACGGATGGTGCGTTCTATTCCCGAATCTGCATTCTCAATCCAGATGTTCTTTGCATTTGGCGTTTCGCCCGACACCCAGTCATCCGCCACCTGATCGTAGAATCCTTTTTCCGTGTATCCGCCCAGAATTTCCACCGCTGGACACTTAGCGCCAAACCGGATGTTCCAACTCGCATTCTTCTCGGCCCCACAGCCCACCATTTGAATGCCATCCGCATTGTCGAACGAAAATCCTTCGCCTGCGTTGCGATGGGAATAGCAGTTTTCAAGGGTGACGTTCGTAATCTTGCCTGTCACCATTGTGGGAGCAAAAATCTGGAATCCGTTGACCGCTCCAAAACGAGTCATCACCGGTCGAAATACGCAGTTGCGGACAAAATCATCCGAGTCGGCTTCCACATAAATGCCCGCCTTGGCGGCGCGCAGGACCGTCACGTTTTCGATTAGAAAATCCTCACCTCCCAAAATTCGCAGCCCGAAATCACAGGCGGCCTGGCCACTGGCCAACTGTCCAGTTCCTCCGTTTGCCAAGCTGCCAATCGGATTGTTCCCACAATCCAGAGTCAGATTGCGGATGAAAAACCCGGAATTTCCCCGGTATTGAGGTGACTGCAGATATAACAATGCGTCATTGCCCGAAGGAGCAACATTCTCCTTCCACTTAAGAATGGCCCCATTGCCGTCGATCCCAGCGGCCATCGTCTCCGGTGTGGTGCTGTCGCCCTTCCAGACCTTGATCTGTCCCGTCCGGTACACCTTCCCGGCTTCGAATTCCACGATGCCGTTCACCTCTCGGGCCTCTTCGATCGCATCTTCAATGGCACCCGTGTGGTCTTCTGGCGTCATTCCTGCCGCTGGCGTGTGGACGACCAGAAATCGCGGGGTCGCAGCCTGAGTTGTGGCCGCGAAAAGCAAAATCCCCAGACCAAGCGAAATCGTCAGCCGTTGTCGCTGAGCGCAAGTGTCGACACCTTTTGTTATCAACAGTCAGTTGAAGACGTCCGAAGTCCCGAATTCTCACAAAAAAAGATCTGACTTTTTGCCATTGGTCCGGGGAAAACTGTTGGACGAATTCGTCGCGATGGTAGGCGAATGCCTCTTGACGTCATGACTCATTCAACGGTATTGCGATTACTCCAATACCCAGCGCAACGACGAACGCGTACTGGTGATCCGGCAGAACGCGTTGGGCGACAACCACCCCAGTACAGCCACATCGCAATTTGTCCTGCTCTTACTACTTCGACTGTCCCATTTCGATGTGTCACCTGCGAATCGGAGGTTGCTTTGGGCGAAGATCATACGGTCACCGCATTGGGATATGCAAATCGCGGCATCAGCCTCGCGGGTCTGGGCGATTGGTCGAAAGCGGCTCAGTCATTCGACGTGGACTGGCTCAGCAGGTTCACCTTTCCGGCGCAGCAGCTGAATCAAGGTTCAAGTCGACAAGCTAACTCAGGAATACAAGTACGAAACGATTTTCTGAATTTTCCTGAGCGAGCATAATCTCTGGAGTGGAAACGGATGAGTTGAATCTTCAAGGAGGACGTCATGGTCGATTTACCGGATGGACGAAGTTGGTCTGCAGAACAGTTGGAACTCATTCGTGCGAAGCTGGGCATCGAACTTTCCGAGCAGAGTGTGGGGAATTATCTCAAGCGTTGGAACCTGACGCCGCAATAGCCAGCCCGCCATGCTCGCGAAGCCGAACCGGACGAGATCGTGGAATTCGTCGAAGAAACCCTGTCCGCAGCACTGAAAAGAGCGGAAGACGAAGGCGCAGAAGTTCAATGCTGCGACGAAGCAGGCTTTCAGGTTGGCGACCAGATCGGCACCACGCACGCACCCTGCGGCCAGACACCGGTGCTGACACTTCCGAAGATTCGCATCGCTCAGAGTATGATTGCCAGCGTCACTCCGACCGGCGAGCTCACTTACGAATTGTATTCCGGAACGATGAACGCCGCTCGATTTATTCAATGGCTGGAACGCCTGATCAATGAATCTGATCGAAAGATCTTTCTGTTTATCGACTGGCTTTCGTCACACACCGCCCATGCCGTCAGCGATTGGCTCGCTCATCATCGGGATCAAATGGAAGTCGTCTGG
>JBDNHJ010000346.1:0-36611 GCA_041688835.1 Fuerstiella sp. | reverse complement strand
TTCTCCCGGCTCAAAGAATGCTGGGACGCGCATCAAGTCTCGAACAATCAGCACGACTCGCCAGCCATCAGCCACAAACCGCTTCGCCACAGGACTAAACGGACCAACATGCCCATAGCCGCCCCCCATTTCCCAGCAGTAGACAACGGTAGGCAAATCTCAACCTCGACAATCATTAATGCGCCAACACGAACCGCGCCATGCTACCGAACGAACTTCCGAGGGCAAGTTTGTCGCATTCGAGTTTTGCAGGTGTCACTGAATGGTGGCCATCGACGACGAAGTCACGGAAGTGAGACAGTCCAGCATGTCAATTTTTCTGTCCCAACATCTTTCTGTCAGACACGTGATCGAAAACTGGGAACGGTGACTAGCGCAGATACGGTCACACCTCCGCCAGATTCGGATCCGCTTTTCCCAGCGTCATTTGCACCTGCTGTTCAACCATCGCGCGGTATTTTCCGCCATCTTCCATGAGCTGGGCGTGAGTTCCGGTTTGAGAAATCCGGCCACCTTCCACCACGCAAATCAGATCGGCACCAGCAATCGTGCTCAGGCGATGAGCGATCACGAAAGACGTCCGGCCCTGCATCAGGTCGCTCAGTGATTCCTGAATCAATCGCTCACTGTCGGTATCCAAGTTGCTAGTGGCTTCGTCCAGAATCAACAGCTTGGGATCGGCCAGAATCGCGCGGGCAATGGCGAGTCGTTGTCGCTGGCCACCGCTGAGTCTTACGCCGCGTTCTCCGATCAGCGTGTTCAATCCGTCAGGCAAGCGGTCGATAAATTCGCTCGCATTCGCGGCAGCCGCAGCTACATGAATTTCTTCTTCCGTGGCATCTCGCCGAGCGTAAGCAATGTTGGCGGCGATCGTGCCGTCGAACAAAAACACGTCCTGCTCCACAACACCCAACAGACTTCGAAACGACTCGACGTCGTAATCCATCAGGTTGCGGCCGTCTAACAACACTTGGCCTTCCGTCGTGTCGTAAAACCGAGCCACCAGATTGCACAACGTGGTTTTACCAGCACCGCTGGGGCCGACGAGTGCCACAATCTGTCCGGCCTGCACCTTCAGATTGATATCTTGCAACGCCGGTTGATCGGTGCCGGGATAGGTGAAGCTGACATTCCGAAACTCAACGTCGCCTCGCGCGGTTTCTCGACTGGCTCGCATAGAATCGGTGGTGGACTGCATCTCTTGCGGCTCATCCAGCAGATCCAGCACACGGTCTAGGCCACTCAGGCTATTCTGAAACTGCGTCGCACTATTGGCCAACACGGCCAAGGGCTGCAGCAGCATCAGCAGATAAACCAAAAACATCATCAGGTCGCCGATTGTCAACGCTCCGTCTAAGACACGCCAGCCGCCGTAAAACAACAGGCCAGCGCTGCACAGAGGAATCATGGCTTCCCACACCATTTCGACCATTCGCATCCACCACCAAGCGTACAGCTCTTTGCGGACCATCAGATTGTTCTCGGTCACGAACCGCCCCGCTTCACGTTTTTGGCGACTGAATGCGCGCACCACACGCATGCCCGCGAACGCTTCCGCCGCACTGGCATCGATTTGTTCACGCTGTTTACGGATGGCTCGAAATTGCGGGCGAATACGACTGATCCACGTGCGGTGGCTCAGGAAAACAAGCGGCAGCAACACCACGGCACCTAGCAGCAGCGTCCAGTCGACCCACGCCAAAATCAGCAGACTGCCGATCAGCTGAATGATGGCACGCCATGGATTGTACAGCAGCCCGAACACCAATTCCCCCACACTGCCGCCGTCTTCGCGCAGGATGGATGCGACACCCCCCGATCGGATTTCTTGAACGCGATGCAGGGGCAACCGAACGGCGTGTTCGAACACGCGATGCCGCACGTCCAGTTGAATCCGTTTGGTGATTCGTGTCGCGTACCAGCGGCCAAAAATATGAACGATGATCTTCAGCAACGAGATCGTCACGACACCGATCACTGTCCACATCAATAATGTGCGAGGATCCGACAGGGTCGGAAATCTGGACGCCCAAGGTTCTGGCAACGGCTTCGCGGTCAGTACATAGTCCACCAAAAACTTCGTGCCGGCTGGAGGAATCAGGGCCAGCATTGTGGAGACCGTCAGCGACGCCAGAATCCAGACAATCTGCCAGCGAAACGGGTTGAGCAGTTGAAAGAAGCGTTTCAGTAACGTCTTGGCGGGTCTGGCTCGGGCAGAAGATGCGGTTTGCGGAGCGGACGAATGGATGCTGCCCTTTGGCAGTTGGTCGCCACGAACTTTGTCGCGATACAAATCGAATCGGCTGCGACTGCTGTGCGACGGTTTGCGATCGGCCGCGTTGTCTGGTGTTTCGCCTTCAACGTTGGTCGGAAAGTCAATGGCCTGTCGGCTGGTGGCTGGCGGAGCTTCGTGCGGATTCGAGTTTGTCATGGCTGATTGTAAGCATCAGATCCGCCTGACTAGGGGCTGATCGGAGTCGGATCGCCTTTTTTCGCAAAGTGGCATCTCACCAACCGCCACCAACGCCGCAGGGGACGTGTGATTTATTGTGTTCGGGATTTTGGCGCGGGTGGCATCAGCTTGGCGTTCAGCCAAGCTGTGTCGCTTTAGCGATCAGAAACCGCTCTCAACGCAACTCTGGTGGATGCCAGCGGCCATTGGGTAGGACGCCGTGAGAGCGATTTCCGATGGCTGCGAAACACGGCAGGCTACGCCAGCTTGCGACACGACCTCGATCGCGATAGGATTGGGGCAATACAGCATAACCCCGCACAATAGTGGTGTATTCGCACTAAACGCGGGCTGGATGTTCGCGATTTGGCTACGCGAACGTGCTTTCATTGACTCCACGCAATCGTTTGCGAGTTGCTACAGCGTGAAAGAGAAACCATCAGGCAACGACGCCAGTGCGGCAGCTTCCGTCGGTCTTCGTTCCATCATCTCAGCACTCGATGAATCGGTGCCGCGTGACGGATCATGGGTCCAACTCACTCAAGTCCTGCTGGCCCACGGCCAACGCGATGAAGTTCTGCCGTTCAAGGATTCTGAGCGCCTGCATGAGATACTGGAGAGCAAGGGGGTTGCGACTCACTGGCATCCATTCGATGACGGCCACACAATCACAACTGACGTACTCGACGAAACTCGAAATCAGCTATCGCAGGACCGCGAGTAACAACTGAACCATGCAACGCAGCACGGCTGGCAAGGTGCATGATTAGGGAATATCCGTTCTCGGTGCCGGGCGGCACTGTCTCAGTCACTGGTGCAGCGGTCGCCGTCTGGCGTTTCGCCACAGTCGCGGAGCAACGGTATGTGAGTGCGAACTGCGATACAACTACCACCTGTCGCCGCTCTGCGGCTTTCAACAACGGTGGCTCAATCCCTTGGACTGCAGTCCGAGGCTCTCGCCTGAAGTCACTGCGCAATTTCAATAGTCGTCGTCGGGTTGTTTGCCCACCAGACGCCCGGCCGATCCTGCCGGGTTAAAACACATTCAACTTGGGTGCGATCATCGATGATTGTGAAGGCAGTAAGGGTGGCCGGGGTTGGAGCGAAACCCCGTGGCTTCTTTCACTTCGTGCAGTCCAACCACGACCGCCCAACACAAAATGCCCAAATCCATGACCGCACCCATGCAACTCCGCGCACAAAAAAGCGTGAACCAACACTGATTGATTCACGCTTCTAAACCCCATCCATGCCACACAGCAGGCACGGCTTACTGTCGTCGTTGATGATCGTCAGCGTGTGCTCAATGCAGAATGTTTACTTAGACGTAAGGTCGAATGGCACCGTATTGTCCGCTCCGGCTTCAATATCAGCAGTCAATGTCGTCTTGGAATTAAATTGCTCGGGGATATACATCTCCGACAGTGGTGGCGCAGGCTCATCGGGACTGGCAGATTCACCAAATTTCCCTGGTACAATTCGTGAGGCAGTGATCTCTACAGACATACTGCCCGCCTCTGTCTGGACCTCATATTCTCCGTTTGTGATGGCGGCAGAGTAGGCTTTGGCTTCAGGAGTCTTGGTCCGAAACTGAATGCGACCATCCTGCACTGGCTCACCGTCAAGTGACACAGTACCAGAGACTGCGTGCAAAACCGGGCCCTCTTCGTCGCCGCCGCAGCCTACCAAAACAAGGCTGCCAATGATTGACATCATCAACGGTCGGAAATTTAAGAAATCTGTCATGTTCATTAAAGCTAACGTCCTAACGGATATCGCCGTGGCATGCGGGCGGAAACCGATGACCACGGCGAAACTGAGAGTGTGTGGAAAACTTGTGATTAGGAAACACCGGTTCCGCAAGAGTATGGTGTTTGGGATCTGCGATTAGAACTCACCAATAACCTGCCCGTCGGTAATCATCCCGAGCTTCATCCACGTCTGTCGATCAAGGTTTTCGGAAACAAATCTGCACGAGCCATCTGCCATCATGACCTGAACGCCACCAGTGTGCCAGCTGCGGGCAAAGTTCCACCGTCCAGGCAGGCCACCTGCGTTGCCGTTTTCGCATGGTGCCAAGTTAGGGGCTCCAGTGACTTGCGTCGCTTTACAACTGTAAACTCGGTCAGGCACAGATGTGTTGGGAACTTCAGCCGTTGAAAAACCAAACGACCCATGCGGCGCACCGCCCCAGTGTCCACCAAGTCCACCCCAGCCGCCGCGACCGTTCGCACGAATAATGCCTTCTGACATCATTAAAGTGTTTGACGTTCCGTCTTTGCAGTTGCGAATTTTGATGCGAGAATTCCGATAGAACATCCCTGTTCCGGTCGAAACGTTAGCGGTGTTCCTATCTGCATCGGTCAGCACCGTGATGACTCCGGTTGCGGCATCTACCGTAGCAGTCCTTCCCACGCCGGCACAGACAGCGTAGTTACTCTGAAATGCAGTTGTACCACCGTTACCGCCGCGTCCCGGTGTCTCAGGGTCGGATGGACACGAAGCTGTCCCAAACGGCCCAACGATATCCATATTCGTTATTCTGTGGATGTACTCCCCTTGGTATGGATCGACCGTAGGGAAATCTTTGTAAATCTGATATCGCGGTGCCTGATCGAGATACGGCAACACGCTCTGGAACCAGCAGTTGCGACGTAATGTCATCCCTGCATACAGTTCCTGCTGATGTCCGTACGGAAAGGTATCAAAGACATCGTGATAATTGTGCAAGGCTAGTCCGAATTGCTTCAGATTGTTTTTGCACTGCGTTCTGCGTGCCGCTTCACGAGCCTGCTGAACCGCAGGCAGTAAAAGCGCAATCAAGATCGCGATGATGGCAATAACGACCAACAATTCAATGAGAGTGAAACCACGTTTGCGAATACGCATGGAAACTTTCTTTCGGTCAGACATCGGGAAAAGTGAATATGGACGAATACGTGCATTACAAAATTAGAGCCATAAGCCTGCGGTAATACAATACGCTTTGAAGCCATTTCGGAACTCCACCGCTAGATTTCGTGTTCCGTTAGGTGTGCGGCTGGACGGCGTTGTGACGCTGTCGGAGGGAGTGGTACGACGGACCTTGTCGCATTCTATCGGCAATGGCGAGGGACGTGGATTAAATTACGAAAAATAGTTGAGCCGTGTCAGTTCAAGCATCCCTTACGGTTCAAGATCACAGTCGCGGAGTGACGGTTTGCCGTCACTCCGCGACTGACAACCCGCGCCTAAATTCTTTCGTTATAAAATCGACGTTCACGGCCAGTGCCGTTCGGACATCGTCAGCCGTGTTCGCGGGCTACACAGCGACCTGCGTCACGCGCATCAACTCAGCCACCCCATCAATCACTTTCGCCCGCACTCGACCCAGGGCTGATGGTTAGCCAGCGGCGGATTTGGTCGAGTGTCTTGGGGCCGATGCCTTTGACGCGCATCAGATCGTCAAGGCTCTGGAACGGACCGTTGCGGTCCAGATCCGCCAGAATGTCTTCCGCAGTGGCTTGGCCAATGCCGGGCAGTTGGATCCAGTCGACCCACGTCGCGTGGTTGATATCCACGTGAAAGGTTTGAAATTTTTCACCGCGATCCCACACCACAGGTGCCGGTTTGTCGAAACAGAACCAAGCGTATTGGCAGCTCAGCAGCACAAAAAAGAAACAGCTGTACCCGAACATCAGTCCGGGATTCCGATTCTCTGGCCCCGCTTCCTCGGCCCCGCTGTCCTGACTGCCGGGAACTTCTGTGTCGGAATTCGAGGCGAAACGCGGCTCACTGTCTGCGGATTCTTCGGCAGGAAGGTGTGGTTCAACGGTCGAATTTTCGTCGGAATTCGCCATTCACTCAGTCTACCGTGACAATTTCGACAGGCAACACCTGCGGTGCGCGACAGATAGCCGTTTTGAGGAAATCTGTTTGGTTAGCTCTTGTTGCTGCCTTAACAAGCGAATCGTTTAACCCGACTCGCAGAGAAGGCTTTCTACCGCCTGCACTTTGTGCAGACGGCCTCCTCTGCGAGTCGGGTTAAACGAACACACGGCCACGGAACAAAAATGATCTGCCGCCGACTAGCACGATTGGGCACCAGCAAAATGAGATTCGGTGTGTTTTTGGGGCCCGCGAACGAAGTTCCTTGGGAGCCATCCACAATCACGGTAAACTGCCAGCCCTGCTGAAACCACGCTGACCGCCACACAATAACTCGGAGCCTTCCGGAAATGTCCGCTGACGCTGCAACACTCTCTGATAATACCGTCCACGAAACCGACGACTCGCGATCGTGGTCAGACATGGCATCTGCGGTCTTGGCGGGACAGACAATTTCACGCGACGCGGCTTTGCGAATTCTGCAGGCCGACGATGACGAAGTGCTGGCCATTCTGGACGCCGCTTACCGTGTGCGGCGAGAACATTTCGGCAAGTCGGTTCAACTGTACTATCTGAAGAACGCCAAGAGTGGTTTGTGCCCAGAAGACTGCGGCTATTGTTCGCAGGCCAAGGGGTCGGAAGCTCCCATCGAAAAGTACGCCATGCTAAATGCAGAGCGACTGATGGATGGTGCGAAGAAAGCCTTCGAAAGTAAGTCTCGCACCTATTGCATCGTGGCCAGTGGGCGCGGTCCGACGGATCGGGAAGTCGATCACGTTTGTAACGTGGTCAAAGACGTCAAACAGGAATACGGCCTGCACATCTGTGCCTGCCTAGGTTTGCTGAAGCCTGACCAAGCCGTGCGCCTGAAGGCCGCAGGCGTGGATCGCATCAACCACAACCTGAACACCAGCGAACGCTTCCACGACGAAATCGTGTCGACTCATACCTTCAAAGATCGCCTGCAAACTCTGGACATCGCGCGCGACGTCGGCCTAGAACTGTGTGCCGGCATGATCGTCGGCATGGGCGAAACCCCTGAGGACGTCGTCGATGTGGCGCTGAAACTGGCGGAACTGCAGGTGGCCTCCATTCCGATCAACTTCCTGATTCCTATCGAAGGTGCCAAGCTGAAATCGCCCGGCAAACTCGACCCACGCTACTGCCTGAAGACACTGGCGATGTTCCGCCTGACGAATCCCACCACCGAACTGCGAATCGCCGGCGGTCGTGAAGTGAATCTTCGCAGTATGCAAGCGATGGGACTGTACGCGGCAAATTCTATGTTCGTCAGCGACTACCTGACGACTCCGGGCCAGGCCGCTCAAGACGACTTCAACATGATCCGCGATCTAGGTTTCGAAATCACAGCCGGTGATTACGAGTCTGCTCAACTGCTGGAACGCATGGCTCAACCAGACGCCGCCGTCGCCTGCGAAGGTGGCGATTGCTCACCAGCCTGCGGTGGCTAAGAATGTCAGCTGCTGAAATTTCGCGTCTTTCGTCGTAGCCGGATCCTGCGAAGGGGCACCGCTATGTTCGCTGAGTAATATTCTGGATCAGCAGGTCAATCGCAAACGCCTGCGCCCGCATGGCCAATTGATCATCGATCCGCTGTTGGCGATGGTCATGCCTTCTGCAGGATGCGCGACCGTTCGCCCTCAGAGCGTTCCTGCATATCTATGTAGTGCCGATCTGTTTTCGACTGACGGCACCTGCTGGCAGATTTTTCGCAAAAAACTCAGCAGTCCCCCTAGGTGGAAAAAAATGCGATTGCATGATATTTTTTTTAAGTCGTTCATGATAAAGTTTTATTAAGATTTAGTACCAAATGTTTTGGACTTACCCGCACTTCATACTTCGTTGGAGGTTCTCGATGAAAAAGAAACGTGGTTTTACGCTTATCGAATTGTTGGTGGTGATTGCGATTATCGCGATCCTGATTGCTCTGCTGTTGCCGGCCGTTCAGCAGGCTCGCGAGGCTGCACGGCGAACGCAATGTAAGAACCATCTGAAGCAGATTGGCTTGGGAATGCACAACTACTTGGATGTGCATTCGACATTCCCAATGGGCTCCTACAATCTGAACAACGGGGCTTGGCCGACAACCGGATCGAATTGGCGCGCCTTGATTTTGCCAATGCTTGAAGAAGGAAATGTGTACAGCCAGTTATGCTTCGACCAAAACTGTCAGTTCATGGCAGGCGGTGCTGCAGCAGCGAATGCGCTGAGCGGGAATGAAGTTTTGAGAAGCTACCTTGTCTCGGGATATGTTTGCCCTTCTAGCATCATTGATCCCTTTGAAAATTCCCCCGGCGTGGCTCATAACAATCAGCAAGGCGTGATGAGTATTCAGTATGTCGGCATTGCGGGTTCGGCACGCCCTGTGCCCGGACCTGATCCCAATACTGGAACGGCCGACTGCGGACATGGTTGGTCCTGTAATAATGGCATGCTTGTTCCGAACGAAGCGGTCAAGATGGCAAAGTGTATTGACGGTACTTCGAATACGATGTTGGTGGCAGAACAATCGGCTCTGGTTGCTGGACGTCACCGTTCGTCCAATTATTACGGTGGCTGGTTTGGTACTCGTCACCCTCGCACCGTCACCAGCGGCGCCTGCGGTGACCTCTGGCAAACAGGCACCACTTGTGTCCGTTTTCCACCAAACTCTCAGATCGTACAGACAGGGGCGACGGAACAGATGTATCGCAACAACACCGTCATCAACTCACAACACACCGGTGGCGTGCAGGTTGCCTTGACGGATGGCAGTGTTCGGTTCGTTTCCGAAAACATAGACTTCCTGACATGGAAAATGCTGGCCTGCCGAAACGACGGCCAAGTGGTTGGTGAATACTAATCGATCGTGTTGTCAGGCTCAGGCGTCAAAAGATGCCTGAGCCTTCCTTCCTTAACTCACTAAAGCTGTGTCGTAAAACTTGGATTGGACAATATCACAATGTTACGAAATTTTGGTTCCCCAAGCGGCAAGTGGCGGCTCTTGGCGGCTTTCGCCTTGCTGCTGTCAGTCGGCTGTTCCTCCGCAGAACCTCCCAACCCGACTGGCACTGTCAGCGGAACAGTCACCCTAGATGGGAAACCTTATACAGATGCCGCCGTCGTCTTCTTTTCGGTGCAAACTGGCCAAGCGGCCAGTGCGAATATTGGAGAAGATGGCAAGTATCGAATTCTAAACCCACTGTGGGTGGGCACGTACCAAGTGTATCTCGCCCCCAAACTCGAAGAGAACCTCGAAATGGCAGAAGCCAAGCCGGTCTACATGGACCAAGCGCTGCCGGACAAGTACAACAATGAAACGACGACGGACATTGTCTGTTCCTTGGTCGAGGGCGAGAATTCATTTGCCGTCGAACTGAAAAAGTAGCGTGTCGGTGATGGGCCGCGTTGCTTGACGATTACGGCAAGTCAAAACGGTCTAAGTTCATCACCTTGGTCCACGCCGCAACGAAGTCGTTGACGAACTTCTGCTGCGAGTCGTCGCTGGCATAAACTTCTGCGATGGCTCGCAGCTGCGAGTTTGATCCGAAGACGAGATCCACGGAACTTGCCGTCCACTTCACGTGGCCTGATTGGCGGTCGCGTCCTTCGAAGAAATGATCGCAAACGGGAGACGTCTTCCACTGAGTGTTCATGTCCAGCAGGTTCACGAAGAAGTCATTGGTTAACGTCTCAGGACGCTTCGTCAAAACACCAAGCTCAGACAGTGGCCCGTCTCCG
This sequence comes from Fuerstiella sp., assembly GCA_041688835.1. Taxonomy (GTDB): domain Bacteria; phylum Planctomycetota; class Planctomycetia; order Planctomycetales; family Planctomycetaceae; genus Fuerstiella. Next base: position 26,551 of record JBDNHJ010000346.1, on the reverse strand, counting down.
GCATTGGCGTTCAGCACCCGCAGGCCGCCAACAAGGACTGTCATCTCCGGTGCCGTAAGCGTCAGCAAGTTGGCTCGATCGACCAATAATTCCGAAGCCGGTCGATCCAGTTGATGTCCGTAGAAGTTGCGAAAACCGTCGGCCTTCGGTTCGAGCACCGCGAACGCTTCGACGTCGGTCATTTTCTGCGTGGCATCCGTACGGCCAGCAGCGAATGGAACCTGCAAGTCGTGCCCGGCTTGCTTCGCCGCTTCTTCAACGGCCGCACAACCGCCCAGCACAATCAGGTCCGCCAGCGATATTTTTGTGCCTGTGGTTTGTGAGCGATTGAAATCCTGTTGGATTTTTTCCAGTGTTGGCAAAACTCTTTCGAGCTCAGCGGGTTGGTTCACTGCCCAATCTTTCTGAGGGGCAAATCGGATTCGAGCCCCGTTGGCTCCGCCTCGTTTGTCGCTTCCCCGAAAAGTCGAAGCCGACGCCCAAGCGGTTTTCACGAGGTCTGAAACCGACAAGCCGGCAGCCAGAATCTTGCTCTTGAGTGCGGCAATTTCCTTGTCGTCGACCAGTTTGTGATCGACCGCAGGCACAGGATCCTGCCACAACTGTGGCTCGGCCACACCTGGGCCAAGGCAACGTGAAAGCGGACCCAAATCGCGATGCGTCAGCTTGTACCAAGCCTTTGAGAACGCCAGCTGAAACTCTTGGGGATTTTCGTGGAAGCGTTTCGAAATCTTTCCGTAGATCGGGTCCATCCGAAGTGCCAAGTCTGTGGTGAACATCATCGGCGCGTGCGACTTGGTTTCATCGTGGGCATCGGGAACGGTCGTCGCCGCGGCCGGATCGGTTGGAGTCCACTGCCATGCGCCGGCGGGGCTCTGCACCAGATCCCAGTCGTAGCCAAACAGATTGTCGAAGAAACTGTTCGACCATTGAGTGGGCGTCGTACTCCACGCGCCTTCTAGGCCGCTGGTGATTGTGTCGGCCGCATTTCCTGTCCCATGCTTGCTGATCCATCCCAGGCCTTGGGCTTCCAGATCGGCGGCTTCCGGTGCAGGCCCGACGTTGTCGGCACTGGCCGCCCCGTGAGCTTTTCCGAAGCTGTGCCCGCCAGCGATCAGAGCGACGGTTTCTTCATCGTTCATCGCCATCCGCGCGAATGTTTCACGAATGTCTTTGGCGGCCTCCAGCGCACTGGGCTGGCCGTTCGGCCCTTCTGGATTCACATAGATTAAGCCCATCTGAACGGCGGCCAGAGGGTTTTCGAGTTCACGCCCTTCGCCGTATCGTTTGTCGCCGAGCCACGTGCTTTCGGGTCCCCAATAAATATCCTCCTGGGGTTCCCAAACATCCGCGCGACCTCCGGCAAAACCGAATGTCTGAAAGCCCATTGATTCCAAAGCCACGTTGCCGGCCAACACCATCAAGTCTGCCCATGAAACTTTGTTGCCGTACTTTTGCTTGAGCGGCCACAGCAACCGGCGCGCTTTGTCGAGGTTCGCGTTGTCGGGCCAACTGTTCAATGGAGCAAATCGCTGAGTCCCGTAGCCGGCTCCACCGCGTCCATCGCTGATGCGGTAGGTGCCCGCGCTATGCCATGCCATGCGAATGAACAGCGGACCATAGTGACCGTAGTCCGCCGGCCACCAGTCCTGCGAAGTCGTCATCAATTCGTGAAGGTCGTGCTTCAATGCTGCCAAATCGAGCGTCTGAAACTCTTCGGCATAGTTGAAGTCTGCACCCAGAGGATTTGCCTTGGCCGAATTCTGATGCAGGATTCGCAGATTCAACTGGTTGGGCCACCAATCGCTGTTTGACATGGCTCCGGCGGCCGTGTGTCTTGCCATTGGCGGTGCGACTTCGCCCATTACGGGGCATTTGCTGATATCCATTTGATTCTCCGGAGATTGTTGAAGGTGATTCACAGTTTGTGAATCCTGACTGAAACTGGATGTCGCGACACAAAATGCCACGCCGCTCGCGATGAAACGCACGAAAGGAATTGTTTTGCTCATGGTTGTCCCTGAATTCTAGCGAAAGCTGGCCCCGAAGTTCGACCTGCAGCAGACAGGTAGCGGATACGCCTGCGAGTAGTATTGGCAGTTTCCGACAATTTACCCAATGCGTTTTCATCATGTGTGCCATGTGTTCTGTGCATGGCGAGTACGACCGAAAGCATGATCTCGGACCGGCGTCATGAGATGCCATGCCTAGGCCATCAGATCGCGCTAATTGAAATCACCATCGAAATCGAAAGGAAACTGGCAATGCACTCAGGGTATTCTGCTACTATGCACCATGCACACAGTGCATCGAATTAACTGAGGGTTGTGACATGGAGTTTGACCAACTGCGTTATTTTCTGCAGGTAGCCGAACGCGGCAATTTCACCCGCGCTGCTGAGGATCTGCTGGTTTCACAACCGGCGCTCAGCCGTTCGATTCAGAAACTGGAAGAAGAGCTCGGACAGCCGGTGTTTGAGCGAAAGACACGATCCGTTGCGTTGACGGAAGCTGGGACGCTGTTACAGGCGCGAGCACAACAGGTGCTGTCCATTCTGGAAGACACGAAGGCCGAGATCACGGACGATGGCCAAAGCGGTCGCATCCGAATCGGCGCGATCCCCACAATTGCGCCCTACTTTCTGCCAGAAATCCTCAGGCGATTTTCTACGGTGTTTCCCAAGGCAACGGTCATCGTGCAGGAAAACACGACCGACGTGTTGCTGAAGAGTTGCACGCAGGGAGAAATCGATCTAGCGATCATCGCGCTACCTGTGCCGGCGAAGTATCTAGAGGTCGAAGAACTGTTCAAAGAAGAGCTGCTGCTCGTCCTGCCTCCGGAACACCCACTGGTGGACAAGCCCAGAATTCGGTTAGCAGATGTCGAACCGTATCCGTTTGTTTTGCTCGACGAAGCTCATTGCCTGTCCGACAACATTGTCTCATTCTGTCGCCAGCGTTCGTTTCAGCCTGTGACCGTAGAACGAACCAGTCAGCTGACGATGGTTCAGGAACTGGTTTCCCTGGCACACGGCGTGTCGATGATTCCTGCGATGGCTCGGGACCGCGACCAAAGCGATCGTCGCATCTACCGATCCTTGTCAAATCCCAAACCCATGCGCACGATCGCAGTCGTGTGGAATCCCTATCGCTTCGAAAGCCGACTGCTGAAGGCGTTTCGAGAATACCTTCACGGACAGTAGCCCCACGCAATCGGGCGATAGAACAATCGTACCGGTGGGTGGCAGGTGCTGGCGGAGCCTGCTTGTGTGGCGCAGCCATCGGAAACCGCTCTGGAACTTGCAAGCCACGGCCAACGTCGTTTGTTGAAAAACCCCGCAAGCGCGGTTTCCGATCGCTAATGCGACACCGCTAGCCTGAACAGCAGACGCTCCCAGCCGTGTTGGCGACAGTCGCCGTTCAGAATGAGTCAACTCGACTTGGGCGGTCCACCAGAACATTACCAACAACAATCGCCCCCATTATCCATGTGTTTTCCCGCTGAGCAATATTCTGACTCAGCAGCCGTATCCCCATCGACAACATTCGGCGCACCTTGCAGACAGCTGTGCTACGGCGCGACAACCGCATCTTGAACCTTTGCGGTGACGGCTCGTTCGGCGTCACGTTCCGACGCCTTCGGGAGTTGCTGGTATTTTTCTGGAAGATGGCGGCTCCAGTACATCCGTGGCTCATCCCACGCATCATGCCGCAGCGGTTCTTTCAGCGGAACAACGAACGTTGGTGCAGTCCAGCTTGATGGCAGCGATCCCAGATCGACTTTCGGATCGATCATCAACTGCGGCTTTCGTCCGTTCAGCGATACCAGCACAAGGGCGCGGATCTGAGTCTGAGGGTAACCCTGATCGAGGTATTGCAGCTGCAGAAATCTGGCGAAATCATGGACCATCCGCGGATCACGAGCCATCCGGTTGACTTGAAAATCCGTCAACCAGCGTTGAGGGTTCACCCAATCCAGCGCGCCTGTCGCCGGGTCGTAAGCTTCGAATCGCAACGCCGACGTTTTGCCTCGCAGCTTCATCCGCCAAGAAAAATAGTGCCCGTGTTCGTTCCAGTTCACATCGCCAGCCATGACATGATGTCGAAACGGCCAGACCAGCTGAAAGACCACCAGAAGTGCCAGCACAGTGACCACAGTCCGCTGCCACCATTGTGCGGGAAGCTGCCAATCGTCCGCTGTCGGAATGGATCGCCGGAGCATTCGGGGAATCGAATCCGTCGGCAGCAGAATCAGTGTTGCGGCAATCATGAACCACGGAAATACGCCGATATGGAACATGGTGGCGTTCATCAGATGGAAGACCAGCGAAGCCGCCAGTGCCACCAGCCTTGTGCGTTTCCAAACGATCGCGGGAACGATCAATAGATCAAACAGCAGGCCGCCCCAGACAAAGGACATCACCAACCATTCCTGATTGACCCAAGGGCCGATCACGGGGTGCCAGTCGAGACCGGACAAGACCATTCGCATGGGCTGACCGGCCAGCCAGTCGAAATTAATTTTGGCGATTCCGCCGTAGATGTACGGCACAGCCACCAGAAATCGCAGCAGATACAGTGACCACGCGGGAACACGTCGGCCCGCAGAACCCGGTCGAATCCACGCATCAATCGACCAAGTGCGATGGCAGGGCAACCACGGCAAAATTAACCCGATCAGACTCAGCAGGTAGTAGTGATTTTGATAGAACGCTCGATCCACCAGAAACACGTAACAAAAAGCGAGTCCCAGCAGCAGGCTGGACACCCGGTACATCACCCCCAGAATCACCAAGACAGACAGCACCTGAATGGCGACAAACAACCGCGTCATGTTGTCGGGCGACAACGCCTGCACCCATTCAAAACCGAAGTACGGGAAGTGGTAACGCGGCAGTTCGTAATATTGTTCGAAAACATTACTGGACAGATAGTGACGCGCCCAATACAGCAGCGTTACTCCGTACGACACACGAAACCACGCCAGCCACAGTCCATCGACAGGTTGAAAGAGCCGACCGATGAGCGTGCCGCTGGAAGCCTGAGTCTGTGTTGAAGGTGAAGCCACGATTAGCTCAATCTGTTAAAAAGCCGAACGGCGAGTAAGAGCACCTCAACTCGAAATGTTCGCTGGACTTAGCGGTCCTAACTGACGGGGCCGTTTGCAAAAAGCTGTTTTTTAGGCGAACGTTAATCGTCTTCGTTCTCTTCTTCTTCACGGTCAACGCGTCTTCGACCTTTGACAGGTTCGATTGCCGTCAGAGTGATCTCGAATGTGTTGTCGCCGTCTTGCTTTACAGTGATCGTCCCGGGCGTAGCCGCACCTAACGGCGCGGCGTCGCCTCCGCCTCGAGGTTTCAGGACCGTGACCTTGTGTTCACCGATCACCGCACCGTCACCATCGCTGTAGGTGGTCAGTTCGAATTCGCCTGACGAATCCAATTGGCCCGAAGCCGCTTTGCCGGTGTTCTTTCCGTCTGAAGCGGTGGGGAAGAACATCACTCGACCAGCGGTCACTGGACTGCCGTTCATGGTGACAGTGCCGGAAACGTAAGCTGTCTCGGGTCCGGGAGCATCGCCGCAGCCCGACAGAAAACTCAAGCTACTGATCAGGTACAAAGACAGGACGATGCGTGTCTGAGCGAACATTAATCCAACTTTCTGAATTGGGGAAGCAAGCCGTGGACTCGGTTACGAGCCGGGGTTTAAACACCGAGGTCACGCAACGGTCTCCCCCGGCTCGGACGCGAACCGATTTAGAACTCACCAATCACGGTACCATCGTTGATGGTGCCTAGGGCTTCCCAAGTACCCGTCACGCCATCGTCCATCGCCGGGTTAAAGCCTGTGTCAATATTTTCGCTGATAAAACGTACCGAACCATCGCCCAAGACAAACTGAGCACCACCGACATGGAAGCTGATCGCACAGTCGTCGTCGATGGCATTCTGAGGTGTAGTGGCGTTGGTTCCGCAGTTGATCACGGACGGGAACTGCGTTTTGAACAGCAGACGCTCGTCGCGTCCGGTGATTCCAATCCAGGCAGGAAAGTCTTCGCCATCAACACCTGCATAAGACGATTCTCCAACGGCGATCGTGTTGGATGTCCCATCAGTAACGTCGCGAATTCGGGTTCCCGCGCTGCGCCCCGCGTTTCGCAGATCGCTGCCTTTGACGAAGAATCCACGATCACCGTAACCGACGCTGCCTTTGTAATCAGTTGTGGCATAGCCAACAGCCGGTTGGTCTGATGAACCGCTGCCGCCTGCGTAGTCGTATCCCTGAAACGAGGCCGGCACGACGTCTGGAAGCGTGGATGACGGACAGCGGAACGCTGAGAGCTTTGTGTCACCGCCGGGGATGATGGTGTTGTTGCTGTCGAAATAGTTCTTGAAAACGCACCAGTTGGCACCGCGAGGGTCGTCGACCGACGTAAAGCCATTCGCAGCTGTGGCCGTCATCGGCAGTTGCTGATACAGCGGACCCTGATCGATATACGGCAGCAGCATCACTGACCAGCCGTAGCCGTCATCGTCGCAGCCATTATCGTCATCGACGGCAGAAAATGCTCCCATGGGGAACATCCGATACACATCGTGATAGTTGTGAAGTGCCAGACCGATCTGCTTCAGATTGTTCTTACACTGCGTCCGTCGAGCGGCCTCGCGGGCCTGCTGAACGGCCGGCAGTAGCAGCGCGATTAAGATGGCAATGATCGCAATCACCACCAGCAATTCGATCAGAGTAAAGCCAGTGTGTCTCGTCTTGGTTCGTCTCATATCAGGTTCCTTTAAGAAAAAACATCACAGCAAGCCATCGCCCCACGGCCCGGTGATGGCAAACGTAATTCCTGGGGTTTGAATATTGACGAACAGCCATTGTCCGTCCGGTGAAAATGTCGCCCCCGCCCATTCTTGATTGCGGAAGTCGCCCCTCAGATTTTGGCGTTCGCCATTCAGGACCACATTGTTGGCTGCAAACGAAAACAGTTTTCCGTCCGGTGTCAGTCCGTGGATGCGGTGCGGCACGGCGTCGCCATCCTCGCACAACACAATTCCACCACGTGGACTGACGGTCAGGTTGTCGGGACTGTCGAGGACATCAGCGGACGGTGATTCGAAAATCAGTTTCAGCTTTTCTTGGCGCGGATCGTATTGCCAAATCTGTCCCAAACCTTTGTCACCACCGCTGGTGGAATCGAGATACACCAGTTCATTTCCGAACCAACAGCCCTCAAGCCGGGCGAACGTTGTCGCATGTTGAGCTTTTCCCTGCTTGAAGACGCCGAGTCCGTCGCCACAGGGATTTTGAGGATCTTTGCCCACCGATTCCTTAGTATGTCCACATTCCACGTCGTCGATGGCCACCCATTCCACATCGAATTCCTGACCGACAGCGACCCCGGTTCGCACATCATCGTGGCCCGGAATTTTCAGCATCTGCAGCTTGCCGCCAGCAGACAGGTTTTGGGGTCTGTTGGGCAGAAACCGATAAAAGCCGGCTGTTCCCTGGTCTTCCGTTTCGTAGACGATGCCAGTGTTCGGATCAACGGCGACCGCTTCGTGCTTAAATCGCCCCATGGCTTTTAGCGGGACTGGCGATGCTGTTCCGGTGGCTGGCACCTCAAAAATCCACCCGTGATCTTTTTGAAACCCGAACGCTTCTCCGTCGTCGATCCCGTTGGCGTTCAGCACGGTTTCTTCGCACGACAACCACGTGCCCCATGGCGTTGGTCCGCCCGCACAGTTCTTCACGGTGCCCGCAAGGCTGGCGCGAGCTTCGATCCATTCGCCCGTTGTTGAGTTGAATTTTAGAGTTGTGCAGCCACCTGCGGCGGCGGAGTCATAGGTGAATTCGGGTGATCCGAATTCGATGTCATGCGTCTTGAGTTCGTGGTTGCGGACCAGCGTGATGATTCCGTCGACATCACTCACGACACCCATGCCGTCATGATCGGCCGGTGTTGTTCCGCCTCCAGCAAGTACATCCCCCGTCCAGCCGAAAGAGCGATACCGAAATCCATCCGGCAGGCTTAGCAGTTTGACGCCCGTTGTTTCGTCTGCCGTCGGTTGCAGAGCACCATAGCCGCTGATGCGATAGGCGGATTTTGCTTGACCGACCCGATTCAGCAACGTGCCGAAGGTCGCTGCAAGGCCCAGCGTCCCGACGGACCCCATGAATGCGCGGCGATTCGGATTTCTGTGCTTCGGATTGCGTGCCATGAGTCACTCGCTTGTGGGGAGGGATTTTTTTGCATAAGCATGTTCACGATTGTTAAGAGATGATTAATTCCCCGAGCAGAGTTGGTAAGTTTTCGAAAGTTGTGGAATCATAGCCCGTTTTTCTGTGTTCGTGCGTGCCGTCGCCTGAACCGCTGAAGCCCAACAGGCATCAGTCGACGTCCGCCTCTCCGTAACACTGGGCTACAAGGCACTGTCTACTATTACGCTCAATCCCCTAGCCAGGACTTGGGTAGGCCGTCAGCAGCTTGTCGTTGACGAAGTCAATCACGCAGAATTCGTCGCTTTCAGAATAGAAGAAGGCCGCCACGTTGCCGTTCGCAGAGAAAGCTGTTTTTTGCGGAATTTGGCTCAATGTGATTGACAGTTTTTTTGCGGAGGTGAAGTCGTCTCCGCATGTAATGAGTTCGCGGCGGCTGGTGACGACGTTCAGCTTTTGGGAATCGCCTTGAAACGCTAGGTTGACGATGCTGCCTGTTCCCGAGTACGGTTTGCCTACAACATCCATCTTGTCAATGCCCACCACGACCACGCTGCCGGACGACGTGCCGACGGCAATGATGGTTCCAGCGGTATTCATCACCAGCGCGGTAATTCCAGCGCCGGGGCTACCGATCCGTTCGCTGATATCGAGGCGGCCCAGAGGCTTCCCGTCCTGTAGGGAGAAGACTTTCAAGTGCCCGCCCGCAGTTCCCACGAACGCCAGCGTGGCGTCGGGACTGACGGCGACCGCGTCTCGATCACCGAAATCCTTCACCTGAAAGCTCAACAACTGCTGTTGTGCGGTCATGTCAACCAAAGTTGCCTTGCCGGTCGCAGTACACAGCAGCGTTTTGGTGCTATCGGGTGTTGTTGCCACGCGATGGGTGCTTAGGTTATCCAGCCGCGCCGCAGTTAAGGCTTGTTTCCCGTCACTGGCGACTCGCGTGACATCCATTTCGAAGGATTTTGACCCAGCCAATAGCAATGCATTGCCGTTTTTACGGTAGACAATTCCTGCGGCTCCAGCGTCCGCCTGAAACTGCGCGGTCAGCTTTCCAGATGACGTATCCCAGACCTCAAGCACATTAAATTTGCGAGCAACGCTGACTTGTGAGCCATCATGATTAACGGCGATGGCATTGATGTCGGACACCAGAAACGTGGTTGTGTTGACAGCACCAACCGTATCCATTGTCTTGTAGCCAATGCCCACCGCAACCAGCAACACAACAGCTACGATCATTGCGGTTCCGCCCGGAAGAGCGCCGGCTACGACACTTGGCATCATAAAGGCGGTCATCTTTCTGATCCGCCGCGCGAGCTTTGCTTGGCCGACCTGATGGCCCATCTTGTTCAGTGCCGCTTCCGCTCCACGGCGGACCATCGCTTCTTTGTCTTCCAGCAAATTTTGCAGCGGCTCAGGATCCGGCAATTTGCCAATTTGTCCCAGTGCGTTACAGGCGTGATAACGAACCTCAACCGCCGGGTCTCGCAATTGAGCCACCAAAGCTGGCACAGATTCTTTCTTGCCGATACTTCCCAATGCAATCACGCACTGGCAGCGAACAGCTCGACTATCGTGCAAAGATTCTTCCAGCAGGCAGACCGCCTTTTCATCTTTGAGTTCCCCCAAAGACCGTGCGGCGGCCGCTCGGATTTGATCTTCCGAGTCTGACTTCAAGACGTCGCGTAATTCGGGAAGCACACTGTTGTTCTTCAGCAGGCCGACTGTTTCGACCGCCAGTCGTCGAGTTTCGTGGTGTTCGCATTTCAGGAACGGAGCCACAAGTAGCGCGGCCTTGGGATTCTTCAAGCGTCGTAACGTGGCCATTGCGCGATGTTGCAATTCGCGGTCGTCACTTTCTAAATACTTCTGCAGCGTAATCAGAGCATCGTCTGTCCCGCCCCGCCCCACGATTTCCAACAGAAATTCTACAACGCTCGGGTCGGTTTCTGAATTCAACGCGATCGATGCTGCACTGGCAACAGCTGGGCTGGCGAATTCCACAAGTGTCTTAGCGGAAGCTCGGCGAACGGTCGCTTGCTCGTCGGCTAATGCGGCGATCAATAGCGATTCACTTTTCGGGCTGCTGATCTTTGCCATGCCTGCTGCCGCCGCTGCGCGAACGGAGAGGTCGGGATCTGTGATGCCGGCGTTCAGGAAACGCACGCTCTGCCTTTCGGTGGACTGCACCAAAGCTTCCAACGCCGCGACTCGCACAGCAGCAGCCGGGTGGCGGGTGAGCGACATATACATTTTCAGCAGGTCACCACCTTTGATTTGCGATAACAGGCTGACGGCGAACGCGGCTGCCGCTGGGTCGCCTTTGGTCTTTACCGCGCTCTGCAGCGAGACCACAATCCGCTCCAGCACTTCGTCATCCAAACCGCTCAGTTCGTCACGCATCAGGGCTCGACTGCGTCCGTCGACGCGCCCCAGAGCTACCAGCACTGGCACGGTTTCAGCAAATCCCATGCGGACAATACCTGCCACAGCGGCGTTTGAGATCGCTGTCACATCATCCTGCACAAGGTCCAGCAGCGTGATTGCCGCGCCGGGGTCTGTGAATCCAGCCAAGCCTTCAGTGGCGGTTTGGCGATAACGGGCCTGTCGACTGTTGACGTAGTCCTTGAGAGTTTGCAGTGCAAACGATGACTTCGATTTTGCGATCAGATTCAGTTGAGCGACGACATCGTCAAACTTGACTGAGTCGATCGCATCCAGCTTGTTGATGTTCTTTTGGAGAGCTCGTGGTGCTTTTCCAACCAGTGGTTCCTGCAGCGGCTGCAGATCCTCCTTCGCCCGCTGGATGCACTTATTCAGTCGTCGTAATGCCCGCATTCTTTCCTGCTGATTGGCGGAATTGGCTTCTGACGCAGCGGTGTGGCTGACTGTGTCTACGTCTTCCGTCTGGTGGTAATCCGCGCTGGCCGGAGTTGCGACGTTGTTGTTCACGACTCTGGTTGAGAATCGTTCTAGGTCAGCCATATCCGCAAATTCAATGGCGGGCTGTGATGGCGCAACCGTCCGTTCCTTGGCGGCCACAACACTGCCCCATGAAGTACCGGCGCGTTGTCGAGCAGCGTTCGAACCAGCGGATTCTTGGCTGGTATCGGTGGTCGGGGCGGCTTTTTGTTGGGTCGCCTGAGGTTGCCCTGCTGTCTTGATTTTCCGGAGTTTGGTTACGCGGATTTCGCCGTTTGACGGCGCGGCGGCGAATGGAGTGATCATTTTTTCTCCGCACTCGGGGCAAAATTTTGCACTCAAGATGACTTTGGATTTGCAGTTGAAGCATTCAGTCGCAGTGTTCACGATGACACCATCTTCCGTTGATAGGAACATAAGGCGGGTCTTCACAAAATTTCCAGTCGATCATGGTTCTTGAATGCGAAATTCTGAGGAGCCCCAGTGTGACGAATTGGCGAAGTCCGTTTCTGGGCTGGAACATTCTTAGCGATTCGCTGATTTTAATTCTCGTGGGGAAGTCGCCAGCAAAGCCTCCATGTCCCAAACTCGGACGCGATTTTCTTCGCCGACTGTCGCCAGAAATTTGGAGTTCCCCGACATTGCCAATCCTGCGATCGGTCCGGCCTGTGCCGGAAATTCAAGCGGTTTGCGTGTTAGGCCTCGCAACGTCCAAATCCACAGTTTTCCTTCTCGGTCACCACCAATCAGCAGCTTTCCGTCTGGGGACAGCAGTGTGACTGGACGCCGTGTGCCGACGTTGGGCAGTTCCAATGTGTCTTCGATATCACCGGACCGCGTGTTGATAATTGCCACGCCCCGCTGGCCGATCAGGGCCAGCGTATTGTCCTGCTCGTTCACGAACACGATTGGTGTATCCGTCATTTCAGTTTCCAACATCGACTGCTTCGAATTCACAACCACGACTTGTTCTTGTGGCCATTTGTCGTTCGATTTTTTCCAGATGCGCAATTGGTAGGGTGCGGCGGTGGCGGCGTGACGCCCATAAGTCACGACAAGTTTTCCGGAAGGCGAAGGCAGGATTGTTGTGGCCCCCAGCACTCCAGTTGGTGTTCCCGAGGCTTTGATATCCCACTGGCCAGTCATGGGTTCGGCCACGATTTCGGTCACTAGATTCAGCGTCTGTGAGTCTAACTCCAGCAGTCGTGATTGAGTTCGTTCTCGAACACTGGCGAAAATCGTACTGCCGTCAGCCGACCAAGCCACGGCAGGGACAACACCTTCGAATGCTTCCAGCCCCGACCGACGTTCTGTCGAATCCACAGACTGCAGGGCCAGCACTGGAATCGCGGAGCCGGGAAGCCCTTTCATGCCAATGGCCACGCGTTGGCCATCGGGCGATTGCCCTGACGACAAACTCTCTTGTGCTGCGGGCAAAAAATCGCCTGTCCGCAACTGCATTCGCGCGGAAAACGGTTGAGGCAATAAGACCCCCGCGTTGACGTCGATGTCGAGGTCAAACACGCCCTTCGATCGTTTCCATGTCCGCAGTCGCGTTTTGGTGCGTGTGTCCCACACAATCACTGGCTGGTCAGGGGCCGCAGATCGCAGCAGTCGCGAATCATAGGACTGCGATGCGGCCAGCGTGTTTCCATCGTTGCTGACTGCCATCACCACACGTCTCAACGGTTTGGATTGGAAGTCAAACTCCGTCAGGAATTCTGCAAATTTTGCAGGACGTGTTGAACCCACTTGGCTTGCCAATGCTGGTTCAGACCGCGCGGCCAAGAGTTGCTCCCGAATCTCAGCCCGCTGATTAGCGTCGGGTGCCACTCGTAGTTGATGTTCGTACAGCGCAACAACCGGATCAACCGGACGAATGCCAATCAGACTGACGGCCGCCGCGCGAGCATCCGTCACATCGTTGTCGAAGTTTCTGCGGACGATGAATTTGTCCTGTTTCGACTCATCTTCGGATTCGATAAGCTGTTTGTCCTGCAGAGCGACATCTGTAGGCAGCTGAAATGTTTGCGTATCTCCACGTTGCGGAGGACTTGGTGTGTCAATCAGTTTGGCGATGCGATCTTCGCCGATTGTGAAGGCTCCAGCGGGCGTGCTGCGGATTTCGATCACAGGTCCATTGTGTTGTTTTCGGGTCAGCTGCTGTTGCTTACGAGGCAGATCGAATTGCGTCACGAACCCATCAAGGCGTCCGAAATACAGCAACTTTCCATCGTGTTTGAGTTCCATTGCCGTAACAGCGCCTGATCGATCTTGCTGGTCCGGTGCAAAAATCGTTTCGTAATCCGTTTTCTCGCCCGCGTCATCAAGTCCCTCAACGGCTTCGCCACCGGTCAGGGCTCGACGCAGAATCCGACCGTCTGCAAGGCCGATGAGTGCTCGCCGCTGTTGTGTTTCGATCAACGCCACCACGGGTTGCGTGTCGTTCAGCTGAGCTGCGGAAATCGTGTCGACGATGTGTCCTTCTGTGGTGTCGAACACCGTGACCGTTTCGTCGGACGTCACCACCGCGCACAACACGCCGTCGCTGGCAGGTGCAATGCTGAGAACTGGCGACTTTGGCAACTCGATCGAATGCTGGGGTTTGGCTGTTAGCACAGGGGCTTCGGGGGCGCGCGCCTGATCTTCCGTCATGTCCAGTGGGCTGATTGGTGTGTGGACGACGTCCGACGTTTTCCAGATGCAGCATTCACTGTTCGCCGAAATTGTCAGCAGTCGTTCGCCATCCAGAGCGCGGATGGCGATGACCGCGGATTCTGACACACGGGTGGAGGCCCGACGGTCGTCCTGCCAGGCAAACAGATCCTGAGCGTAGATGTCCCAGTTCTGCGACGTCGCACTACTGCGCGCGATCAGGCGACCATCGTCTGTTCCAGCCAGAACCAAATCACCGCCCTGAATGAGTTCCAGCGATGTTAGAACACCCGGCAGTTGAGTGACGGGTTGTGTCGTGATTTCTTTTTTTTCTGTGACCACGGCTGCAACCGTTCGTTCCTGCCGCGCCCAAGACAGTTCTTGGCCGAGGACTTCGACCTGAGTGCTCAGGACACCAAGGCTGCGTTCGCCGGACGATGCAGCGATTCTGCCGCCATCCGCAGTGGCCGCGACGTAGAATCGTTTCGCCAATTGATTTCGCAGACGAAACCATGTCTGGGCCGCCACCGCAAATCGCCCGGTGCGAGCGATAATGCCGCGTCCTGCGGGCGCGGTCCCGGATTTTTTGTCGTCGATGACGCCACCGACTTTCAGTTTGTCCAGCAAAGACAAGCCAGCACTGGCGACGGATTCTTTTTCGTCTTTGTCCGCGTCTAGGTTGGCCTTTGTTTTGCCACCAGCAGTCACTGTTTCGCCTTCAATATTCGCCGCCGTTGCAGGATCGCGAATGGAACCCGATGCCTCGGGTTTCGTGTCATGCTGCTGGGCGGCTGTCGGCGGCTGCGGGACATCCTTGGGCGTCTGGCCGTCGGACGGATTCTCCTCGGCTGCTGTCAGTTTCGATGCTGATGCCACACTCGCAGCTTCCGATTGGCCGGCGTCGGCGAGCTTCGCCGTTGCAACCGCAGTTTTGTCCTTTGCAGGGGCGTCGCTATCTTTTGCGGGTGGGCTGTTTGCTGTCGATCGAGTCTTGGCCAGATTTTCTGGTGGCTTGCTGAAATCATCGCCACCACCGCAACCCAATGTCTGTATCAGGAACGCAGCGATAATGAGTGTTATGATATGTGGCACAGGCGGAATGTTCAGAAATAGAGCGTCATAAACGAGACGAGCGGTCGACCCTTCCGCAACGCGGAGAGCCGACCGTTCATCATGTGTCAGAAGGAAAGCAGGGACACGATTTCGTCATGTGCCTGCGCTTCGATTACTCAAAGTTACCCTTGCCAATGTTGCTGTCACTGAGGTTCATGCCGAAGAAGATTTCGAATGAACTGACTTCACACTCAGCACTGGTGTAGCCGTCTGTGTCGGCAGTCCCAGTTGTCGCCGGGAACCCAGGGTTGAAGTAGTTGTCACCGTTTGAGTCTCGGATAACCTTAACACTGCCGTCAGCCATCAGCACGTTGGCCTGATTGCGGTGGACAGCATAGAAGTCTCGAGTGTCCTGGAGAATCAGTTCACCAACTGTACCGGCGTAGTTCGCTTCGGTGACGATTTCGCCTTCAACCGGGTAACCAGATGGGATGTAGTCAGCCAGAACAGAACCGTCTAGGTCGCCTTTGTCCATCAGTCGGATGCGGCTATTGGTGTCGTCCCAGTAGGCTGGGCCGTCATTAAACGATTCCCCCAGTCGAGCACCGTTGTACAGATCGGGGCTCAGAGGAACGCCAGTGACGTCGCCGAGAGCAAGGATAGCTTCTTTTGCGTCACCGGGAGCTGCATCACCCAGCAAGGCAATGTTGCTTGATGGCACGTTCGATGTTTCCATCACAGACAGCTTCAATGGACCCTGTGATGCTTGGAAGTCTTTACACTTCGCAGCTTTGACCGTGCCCTGCGGGAACGGTGCTGATGCCGAAGATTCGAGCAGGATCCCGCTGCGAACCATGTGCCAGCTTGACGCATAGTTGGTGTTGTAGCCCGCTTCGATGACTGACTTGACGATCGCGTCGTGTGCAGCACCTGTGGTGATTGTGTACACGCCGTTGACGGCTGTCATTGTGCCAGCATCGACAGACGCAGCGATAAATCCACCGACATCGTTTCGGTCTGCAGGAGCCTTCGATGTGTTGGAAGTATTGACCGTACCGAGCATGTCGTTGAGTTTTTCAAGGCCTTTGATTGGGTTTGAGGGACACAACATATTGCCTGGTAGGCCAGCGTTCATGCTGACGACGTCAGCCACCCAGCCGAACTTGGTTGGGTCGCCATCGCGAACGAAGTCGTACGCTCCGGTGCAGATTCGGTCGTAGCGATCGTTTTCTGCGAACGCATACAGGGCAATACCAGTTTGACGCAGGTTGTTCTTGCATTGTGTGCTGCGCGCCGCTTCTCGAGCCGCCTGAATGGCTGGCAAAACCAGAGCCATTAGAATCGCGATGATGCTGATGACAACCAGCAATTCGATCAGTGTGAAACCGCGACGAGCGGCCTGCTTGATTGAGTTTCGTTTCATAACCAGTGTGTCCTTCGTGTGAAAATAAGCGAGTTGAGAAGTCAAACATGACTCCCCTGCCTGTGTCGACTTGCTCTGAAAGGTGGGATCCCTTTTCGAAGCTCCATTCGATGTCCGGAAGTATCGGAGGCCATGTGAAGGCCTGATGAACTCCCGGTTAAGAATGTAATAACTTCGAAATCACCTTCAGCCGCCACTTCGTCCGCAGCAGCTTGGTGGGCATCTTGGCTTCACACATGAAGAATCGATGAACGAAATGTGAGTCTTCGATGTACTTAGTGTTAAGGGGGGCCGGGATGAATCGT
The DNA here is from genome assembly GCA_041688835.1 of Fuerstiella sp. Lineage (GTDB taxonomy): Bacteria > Planctomycetota > Planctomycetia > Planctomycetales > Planctomycetaceae > Fuerstiella. The sequence continues at coordinate 9,968 of JBDNHJ010000346.1, read as the reverse complement.
GGCACGGTGGACATCATTCCGCTCATTGGTTGGCCCGCCGTTTCTTCTCAAGAAGCAGGCACCAGCTCATCGCTCATGGTTTCTTCGTCGGCGTCTGTTTCCGCTTCGGCCTCGACAGGTGCGACGGCGGGCTTGGGCGTGACGTCTGTTCCGCCCGGCATCAGCACTTGATACTCGCCGGAGAATACGGCGGCACCGCCGTCCGGACTACGTCTGCGGAGCATGAATGGAATCACCGGAACTCAATGAAATTATTTCATGGAATCAGGAATCGCATCAATGGCTGCGTTGTCGAGATGTTGGCTTTCGATTTTCAAAACTCGTTTGGCGAGTACGAACGCTCGTCCAATGGCATGGTCCATATCGTAGTATCGGTATTCACCCAACCGACCGCACATCAGCAGCTGCTCCTCAGCGTCCGCTCTGCGGCGATATTTGCTGTACAGCTCCGCGTTTGATTTGTCGGGAAACGGATATTCAAATTCGTCCGCACTGGCGGGCGAAAACGGGGTTTCTGTAGTCAGGAGCGTTCCCGTTAGCTGCTTTTGCTCTGATGGCGACATCATCTGTTTCCATTCGATCTGGCGAACAAAGTCACCGTCGTCCAAAGCGGGATAGTTGACGACGGTGTCCGGCTGCTCGCGTTCGACATCGGCAAGAAAACGGCTCGCTCTCCGTTGCCCGCGGTATTGCAACTTCCCGAAGTCGAAACCGAAGTATTCGTCGATGGGTCCGGTAAAGATAAGATTTCGTCGTACGTGGAATCGGTCCCGACATTGAAGAAAATCGACTCCCGTCCGCACTTCGATTCCCGTTAGCAGGGAACGCATCAGAGCAGCGTAGCCACCAACCGGCAATCCCTGATATTTCTGACGACTAAACCGTCGATCATTCGCTGTTCGGACGTCGAAGCGTTTGGCGAGTTCCGGCGCGAGCGACGTCGGGGCAACGCCCCACTGTTTGATCGTGTAGTCTCTAACGAATTTCTCGTAGACCACCGACGGCATGATCTTCAGCGACGCTTCTTCAAAGTTTGTCGGCTTCCCCGTGAAGCCGGGCGTCCAATGCTGGCCGACCGTTCGTTCAAGATAGTCTTGGGTAATGGGCCACGCTTCGAACTGTTCATCAATGAACGTGGAGACCTGATGTTGATAAGGATAGAAATCGGCGTACTGGTTGACGAAACTCCAAATCCCTTGCGAATTAGTGCGAAACAGATGCGGACCGTATGTGTGAAATCGGATTCCGGATTGATGCAATTCATCGTGAACGTTGCCGCCCAGGTGCTGCCGCCGGTCCAAGACCAGCACCTCGCGCCCTGTCTCGTGCAGCAGTCGCGCGAGAACGGCTCCCGTCAATCCGGATCCCACAATCAAATAATCAATCGATTCAGTCATTGCCCCGTCTTCTGCTAAGCTGATTTTGACCAGTGACTATCTCCGGCCAGTGCCTACAACGACTGCTTCCTGTCGGCAGCAGAAGCAACAAATGGTTCGTAATTCTCGCGACAGATCCTGAAAGGGCCTTCGATGGTGTAGGTAATCCCCCGCCACGTCACCTGTTTCGTGCGGAGGCTTTGGACCAGACACCAAGGAAACACAACCAAAGCCAAGCACACGGCGATGGGCAGCGTCAACGGGCTCATTCTGATTCTCGGCCTGCCGGCCGCCCGCTGAGTACGCCCGAAGACGAACTCACCGATCCAGATCGAATTTGCCTGAGCCATAATGTAGATCGAAAACGCAATCAGCAAATACGTCGCTTCTGAGTTGTATCCCGTTGCGAACATCACAATCAGCATCACGACCGTCGTAAAGTGAATCAGCGCAGCCGTCAGGCCATACAGACAGGCTAATGGAAACGCTTTGTGGTACAGGCGAACGTTCAGAAGCTGCCGCTGAATAAACGACGCAGTTCCGAGAAAACCAGTATCTTCCTCATTGATCATCGCAACTCGCGGCAGCATGCGAAGTTGATGGCCGGCTTTGAGGATTGCGTTGGTGGTCACGCTATCGTCAAACAATGATGTTTCCCATTGTGATCGCAGCCCTGCATTTTCGAAGGCTTCTTTGGTGTAGGCTAGAGAACCGCCCCAGCCAATTTGCATGGGCAACATTTGCACAATCGCGCCACTGTTCCAGACGTGCCTAGTGAGGTTGGCAAGTGTCGGCTTTTCCGGAGAATACCAGCGGAAGCCAGAGGTCAGACCGACGCCGGGTTCCTGCAATCCGGCAACCAGATCGCTCAACCAATTCGGATAGGGATACGAATCGGCATCCAACTGCGCAATCACTTCACAGTCATCTGGCAGTGCGTCATACGCCTGCAAGATGGCAGCCGATCGCAAACTGCAGGTCGCGGGTTTCTGCCGAAGAAAGTCCAATGTGACGAGATTGGTCTGTGTTTCTGAAAGAACTTCTTCGACAATCCACCGCGCAGGATCCTCTTCGTTGTCGACGACGACGTGGATGACGTAATCCGGATAGTCTTGCTTGGTCAGGGCAACTAAGCAGCGTTTCAGAAACGGATCGGGACCTCGAAGCGGCAGGAGTATGCCAACTTTCGGCGCATAGTCCCCGCGCTCGATCGTTTGGTGTCGATGATAGTAAGCAGAAAATTTCAGACCGAGGACCGTCATGATGGACAGTAGCCCCAGCAACAGCAGACACAGAGTGAATGAGGTGACAAGCATGCGACGTTCAACTTCAATCAGGGTTCTGAGTGCCGGGCGATGGCGAGAGGTCTTGGCTGACAAATGACGGGTTCGAGAGTGACAACTGTGTTCATCCAATCGAACGGGTTTACCGCAAGGTTACAGATCCTCAGTAAATCAAGCCATATCAAGACGTATCAAACAACTAATGCAGCGAATCGCAATCACAGGAAGTTCCGGCTATATCGGGCAAAGGCTGGTGGCCCGTTTTCAGGAAGCGGGTCAGATCGTGCTGGGGATCGATGTTCGCCCGGTCGAGGACGGGACTGTGCCTGATGAGTTCTGTCAGCGAGACATTCGAGATCCGGCATTGATGGACGACGTTCAGAAGTTTGCCCCGGACACGATCATTCACTGTGCCTTCGTAATGCGTCCCATGCACGACGTGGACGAAATGGGTGACATCAATGTCGGTGGCACGGAAAATGTTCTGGCCATCGCTCGGCAGCTTCAGCCCGCTCGTTTTCTGTTCGTATCAAGCGCCACGGCGTTTGGTGCGTGGCCCGACAACCCGTTGCCTCTGCCCGACGGAAGATCCGCGCGACCGAGGCCAGAATATCAATATGCCGCGGAAAAAACGGCTCTCGAAGGACAAGTGGAAATCCTCGCCCAAGAATGTCCGCAAATCCATGTTAGTTGGGTTCGTCCGGCCGTTGTCGGTGGACCGCGCATGGACAATTTTCTGTCACGATTTATGTTTGGCCTGCCAATACTGCTGAAGCTGGATGGTGTCGATCAACCGATGCAGTTTGTCCACGAAGACGACGTGATTGGAGGCATCCAGGCGGTGCTTGCCGCCGACGGCCGCGGAGCCTTTAATCTCGGTCCTCCCAACTGGACGATGACGAGCGAGATTGCACAGGAAACCAAACGGCGAATCGTGTCGTTGCCATTTCGAGTGGCTTGGTTTGGCGTCTGGCTGATGTGGAAAGTTCGTTTCCCACTCTATGAAACGCCACCTAGCTTTTTGTATTTTGGCCGGTATCCTTGGGTCGTTTCTCCGGATCGCTTGTGCAACGAAATTGGATATCAGTTTCACCACACTAGTACCCAGACAATGCAGGAAACCGCCAGACATCAGACATCACAGCGCCGCTCGGCGGGACGTCAACGTGACCGCTGCGTCAGGTAGGGCCCACAGTCGGTCCTCCTCGCACTCGTTGATTGAGGAGAACATTCAACTAACGTGAAGCCTTGCGCACGGCGAAGCCTGTGAAAATAGCGGGACATAAAATCTCCTGCAGCCGCTTGGCGTCCAATGTGATCCAGCGGTGTTATCACGCGCTGAATTTCTACGCAGACGACAACAACGGATGCGGCCACCAACGACTTTGATCTGCACTACTCTTCCACGCTCAGGGGAACATCGCGATACTTCACGTGGCAGGCTTGGCAATTGGTGTTGATCCGATTCGCCAGTTTGGAAAACTGCGATGCTAAATCGCCAGCGGCCTCTGCAACAGCTGGGTTTTTCAGCCCCGATTCCAGTTCCTGCGCGGCCGCCCTAGAATCTTCCAGCCAGGCTCGGAAATCATCCGGCTGTTCGGCCACTTCGTCGGTGCGCAGCAGTTCCGTGTAGAGTTCGCGAATCAACAAGGCTTCATGAGCCGGTTCCAGATCGGGATGTGTCGACGGAGTCTTCCAGCCGGATTCGGCGATCAGTTGTAAGTGTGCATTCGCATGGTCTAAACGAACCATCGCTTCCGCCATCGGTGGTATCTGCTGCACTTCTGGAAATTCAACCTGCAGCTGATCCAGCAGCGCGAATTCGAATGCGGTCGCAGCGCGAGCCGCTTGGTACAGCCCTTGGTAATGGGGATTTGTCCCGGCGAGTTCAAGAATCGCAATCGCCCGTTCGGACGGAATCAGCCCAGCAGAAACGCACGCCACGCTGGCGGCAGCGGGACTGCGGTGCTTGCCATGATGGCAGTGAATATAGATCGGACCGTCCAGTTCGCGAACAGCTTTGGCCAGCTCTGCGATACGCTGTTGCGGAATGCCATCGTAGCCGTGCGGAAGATGCACATAACGCAGGCCATATCTGGCAGCCGTTTCCACGTCGGGTGTCATCCCGTCAACGCTGATCACGGTCTTGATTCCCAGATCGACTAACTCCTGAAACGCGGCGTCCCCTTCCGGCAGTCCGCCTGAGATCACTCGTTCATGAACCCGCACTAGGTTCGGCAAATGTCGGGCGATAAGCTTGATCGGTTCACGGAACACAGGCGAATCGATGTCCCGTTCAGAGCCCTCATCCTGCATTGGCTGCTGCGATTCCGAACAACCTGACACCGCGAACAGGATCAGCACAACAGCGGTGGCCATGTCTCGTGTCGCTTCTGTGAACAGCATCGCACAACTCCTCAAAATTACTCTCGTTTCGTTCGGAACACAACTGGACCTACACCGGCAGACCGACGGGAAATGAATACGTCCAAGCACCAAAAACCTGGCGGCAACTCTGGCCCATTCGACATCTATTGGGCACACTCGAAAAAACGGACGGGACCTAAGGTTCTTGGCACTCGCGTGGACTCAATTCAACTTCGGATGGTTCGGACAACGTCGGCCGATAGAATCTCAACTCTCGCCCTTCACCCACTCTGCGAAAATCATCCGCCACATCGAGGTCTCTCCAAGCGGGCCGGTAGCGGCTGATTTTTCGCGGGACGGTATCAACTCGCGTGACAATCAACGTGATGGAATGTTCCTTAACAATATCCCGCACGTTGTCCAGATCTCTGTAGTTGGAAGCATGCAGCACATAGTGCTCGCGGGCAGAACCGAAGAACGGGGATGAGCGCTCGTCCAACACAAGAATGCGTTCCTGAGCCCGCGATAACTCATCGGTAAAACTGTGCGTACTGTAGAAGGCGTTGTAGTGCGCAGCAAACCCAGCGTGCCATACCGTAGACACCTGCTTTGTGAGTGCCGGGACACCGATCAGAAAAACGGCCCACAGAATGCTGTTGGCCCAACGTGATCGCTGCCACAATTCCAGTGCCACATGGAACAGCACCACCACCACAGCGCCCACGGCCATAGCGAAATTCAGATCCAGTTCTGATCGGCTGTCGAACCGGAACAGCAACTGCCAGATAGCAACGGCCAGCAGACCAGCGACAATGACCTGCGCTGCCAGTCGCGGCAACTGAGCGGTGATCATCTGCAACAGCAGTCCGGTGGATAGCACCGCCAGTGTCAGGCAGCACAACGAGTACCTGATCGGCGTATAACCCCACCGCAGGTGATTCAGTGTGTCTGGCTGATCCTCAACCAGCATCGGAGTCGTCATCGAGATCAGACATGTCATCATCAACGTTGCGATCAAAATCAACCACGGCTCAAACGGCCCGTCACCCTGTTTCCAGCGCCGGTAAGTGGCCAACGTCAAGATCAGCAGGATCGTGGGCAGCAGCAGAATGATCACAAAATGGATTGGACCGCAATGCCGCCAGATGGCATCCATCAATAGCGACGGAACGTTGGAGTCGCCGTTGAATGCCAAGGTCGTCTTCACAATATCAGGATGCGCAATGCGTTCGTGCAACACGGAAGAACCGCTGGGGAAGAAAACGTGGCCTGTCATCACATAATTTCTGCTGTACCAATAGCCGCCCACCGGCAGTGAAATCGCAACCGTGGCGACACCGTCCCGGATCGCTGTTCGCCAGCCCCTTGACGACACGACCATCGCGAAAAACGTCAGTCCCAACAGCAGAGCATACCCGGTGGCGAAGAATTTTGTGCCGGCCAGAACTCCCAGCGACAGCCCAACCAACAGCCGATCAGCCGCTGCCTGCGAATTCCGATACCGCAACGCATAGGTTAGTCCCGCCACAAAAAACGCCACCACCATCAGATCGTTCGATGCGTCGTCGGTCTCATGCACAGTCGTGTAGACCGCAATGGAAGCGACCGCCACAAAATGCCGCCACCAACCACCCACGCCGAACTGTCGGGCGAGTTCTAATAGCCCGGCAACCCACACCACCAGCACCGGCAGGTTATTCAGCGGCGCGAAAAAGTCACCACTGAACGCCCCGCAAAACCACAGCCCCAGAACTTCGCTGTTGGCCGAATCTGACCAGCGCGGTGATTCCGTTGCGGCAAACGAACCTGTCTGAATCCAGATGTCGATCAGTGGCAGATGATACATCAGGCAGTCGTAATCGACCGGGAACGTCAACACGCCGTTGACGATGCTGTGCCCCACAATCAGCCCCCCGATACCGCTCCACAGCCAAGTCGCCAATCGTGGTTCATTGTCCGTCCGATTGCCGACGGTGGGTGAACATCGGACGCGTGACAGCAACCATGCGACCAGCGGTGGAGCCAGCAGCAGCGTCGGGCGTGACAAAAGTCCCGTCGCCCCCAGCAGCGTCAGCCCGACCACGCAGACAGAAACCGACAGGACGGTGGTGTGCAACACAAGTTGCCCTCTGGAATCCTGCGGATAGCTCCGCACCGCGAAGCTGGCGCACATGCGTACTGTCACACACGTTGCAATCATCCACAGCATACTCCAGACAGCATCGTCCATGTCTATCTTTCGTAGCCCATCTGCTGTTGATCAGTTCCGCACAACATCCGCACGGTCAGACGGTCCAGCTTGGTCATGGATTGCCTCCATTCGTCATCCTGCCGGACCTCTTGCGAATTGAACTGAAAGCGGCACGGATTTCCTCCCACGCTATGGCTCGCGCGCTGAAACCTGCCCGACACGTCTGTGTCTGGAAGACCCAACCACGCCAACAGACTGGCCATGGAACAATCAAACTCGGTGGTCAGATCTTCGTACCGCACACGGCGATAGCGATCTCCACATTCCGATGTCAGGCGCGCAATCGCCCGATTGAACACTTTCCAACCCAGCGCGGTTTGGATGGCCCCGTAGCGTGGCATCAGTTGGTGTTTCCAGTGAATCTCCGTGCGCGGCTTTTGGCGTTTCCAAGAATGCACCACCGCATTGCAGTTGCGAACCAGATGCAGAACACGCAGATCCAATTCCGACAGTTGCAACAATCCGCTGAGATCCGTCGGGTACTTGGACGAATCCACGACGTAGGAACATCCGGATACCTCGCTGATGCCGCGAACCAACGGCACGTACAATCGCCCGTAGTCCTGAGCCGTCGCCAGACCGACCGTTGTTCGCCGCCAAAGAAGTGACGGCAAACGCCGAAAATTGCTCACCCGATTCCGCAGCTGCACGGCCTGCTTGGCATCCGCAGCGGTGAAGCGACCAAACGCCTTGTCGATCACGGTCGTCCAGAATTCGCAATCATGAAACGGCTGACCACAGCCACACAGTTCGTTGTCCAGACACCCGCGTTGCCACACATGCGTCAACTCACCAGCAAAGAAAAATTGCGGCGATCGTTCCAATTGCAGCCCCAGAAACGTCGACCCGTTGCGACCACTACCCGCCACATAAATCACCACCGGACTGTCTGCCACCGTATCGGTCACGGGCGCGCCTCAAACTCATCGACCTGCTGAGGGCCCTCGGACACTTCCGTCAGACCGGGCTCATCCTGAACATCGGCTTCTACACTGACTTCAGGCAATTTCGGTTCGTGATTCAGATTCCACAGACACGCCAACGCCGGATATCCACACACCCCAAAACGTCCGTCGCGGCCCGCGTCGACCTTCACCGCCGAATTCAGGTCGGTTCGAAAATGGGCCGTGTTCGATCGCTGCAGCACATCGTAGGTCAACACAGAACCATCTTTGGAACAAGCGGACACAAACAAACCATCTTCCGAAAACGTCACGCCCAAGATTTTGTCCGTATGCCGAAATATGTGTAACATCGCGTCGTCTCGCAAACTCCACAATCGCACCGTCCAGTCGCCGCTGCACGAGACCACAGTGTCGCCGTCCACGCTGATGTCCAGCGCCTTCACGGCTCCCCAGTGACCTTCCCATGTTGTGTGCTGCCGAGTCGCCAGATCCCACAACCGAATCACATGGTCCGTGCCGCCTGTGATCAGACGCTTGCCATCCGGAGTAAACACGCAGCATTCCTGCACGGCGGAACAATCAATCGTATGCAGAGCTTGACCCGTGAAAAAATCCCACACCTTGATCGTCTGGTCCCATGCCACGGAAGCCACCTGCCGTCCGTCCGACGAAAACGCCATGTCGCCCACCGACTTATCATGACCGGCCAACGACATCGTTTCGATGCCCGTTTCCACATCCCACACGCGCATCTTGCCCTTGCCCGAGGCACTCAAGATTTTTTGGTCGTCGGGCGTGAAGCGAACCACCGACACACGTTCGCTATGACCGGTGATCGTCTTCAGCAAATCCCCATCCACCGACCACAGCCGAATCGTGCCATCGTCACTGGCCGTCGCCACTAAGCTGCCATCGGAACTGAATGTAATGTCGTTCACACCTTTGCGATGGCCGATCAGATTGGTCACCAGCGGCGGTTGAGGCCACAAAACCACCACCAGCACGGCGACCAAAAGTAGGGCCACCAGAATCAGCAACTTCCTGAGCCCGCTAGCGAAAGTCGCTGTGGCAGCAGTGGGCGTGCGGGCACCGGATTGCACCGGCGAGTCAGGCTGACCAGAGTTATCATCGGCAGACATACGGCTAATATTCTCCCACCACTTCGCCATCGGCACTACTAAACAAATGCCGTAGAGTCTGAAGATCCACAGACTCTGAAATCGACCGCACAGAACCATCACACAACGCCACGTTGGCCGTGCCCGGATGCAAACTTCGCGGTCCCGCATTGCTGTCTGCCGAATTCTGAAAACTGCAATCCAGGCCGCCCGGCAGCGGATCACAATACGGAATCCAGTCCGACGCCGAATCATCGTTGATGCCTCGACACTCATTATCACAATCCAGCCCCACGCTAGACGCCCCCGGTCCGGGATACATCCAAGCACCGCGACTATCAATGACCGAATTCTGACTGCGAATTTCCGCCACGCACACCGTGTTGGATGAACCGTCCGTCAATTGCCCGAACCGCAAACCCTGATTCTGCCCCATCACGCCCCGATACTGATTGTCGTCCCAATAGATTTGTCCCCAGCTGCCGCTGCCATAATTGGCCGCATAGTTGCCGCGACTCAACAACGTCCCCAAGATCGGTTCAAACCACAAATCGCCCGCCACGTCACTCGGACAACGGAAGGCCGACACATGAGAGCTCGCGAAGTCGGCATTCACGACATCCGTCGTCGGCAACTCCGCGTCGTACAATTGAGACAGCGGACCTTGT
>JBDNHJ010000053.1:0-23528 GCA_041688835.1 Fuerstiella sp. | reverse complement strand
TCATAGTTCGGGTACCGGATGTATCGCCTGCCCGTGTGATTGCCCCGGTGGCATCATTGCGGACAATCGATTTCCAATTTACGACCCGAAGCCCGTTGTCCGATTCGATATGTCGCAGGCTCCAGCACCGGGAACTCAGGTTAACGTGCGAATTCGCCCAATTTCATCGACCAAGGGTTACGAACCAGAAGCTATCACGAAATGAAGAATCTGTTCCCACAGCGTGGCCGTATCCGTTCTGCCAGCCTGTGATTCCGAGACCCAATCAGGCTGCAATTGCTGCTGCCTGATCCGAAAAGCCGGCTTGCGTGGTACAGGGAGCTCCAACACTGGCGCAACAAAAAGGCCGCGACTTCTGGTGAAGTGCGGCCTTTTCAGGTCTTCAGGATCGTGGGACTTTAGAAGCCACCGCCACCGCGTCCTCCGCCGATCAAGTAAGCTGGCAGCAGTCCGATGACAAGGTTGCCGACTTCTTCGGCCAAAGTGTATCGCAGCATCACGACGTCGTTGGGCTGAATCAGCACTCGTTCCGAACGGTTGGTCAGAGCCTTGTTCAGATCGATCTTCATGGAAATCTGATTTCCACACGGCAGTTCACGAATCAAAATCACTTCCGATGGCTGACAGGCTTGGCCGCCAGCACCACCGCCGCCACCGCCTCGTCCGCCTCGTCCGCCGCCCATACCGCCCATACCGATCGATCCGATACCGGTCCCGTTGTTTCCAATCGGTCCACCGGCCATCGCGATGGCACCAATGATGTCAAGGTCTTTGTCTCGCGGCAGCAGGTGTTCGCCACCGCCCAGCAGTCCGGCCGTAAAGAAGGTTTCGTTGTCTCGGCTGCGAATGATCACGATGTCGTTGTCATTCAACAGGATGTCTTCCTGAGCGAAGTTTGGTGGCCGAGTCGGATGGTAACGCAGAGCGATGCGAGTCACGTTCGGTGGATCGGGCAGCGGTGATTCGTCGCAGAAGCACTCGTCTTCGCTGTTGCATTGATCCAAGCAAGCGTTGTTCAGAATTTGATCGTAGTTCACGCCTTCAGCAAACATACCACGATAAATCAGCACTTCGTTCTTTGCGTCCGTACCGGGCAAACCGCCCGTTTCGCTAAGTGCGTGCAACACGTCATTTTCGTACGCTGGCAGGTCGACAATTGTGCCGGTACCCCGTTTGCTAACATCCGCCACGCCGCCAGATTCTTCACGAATTACCAGCACTCGAACAGTACGACGATGAATCATGCTCAGACTCACTTGGCTGTCCGCTTTCAAAATCGGCTCTTCGCCATCTTCTGACTGTTCGGTGTAGGCTCGGCGAATCAAGTCTGAGGCTTCGACCAGCGACATGCCTTCCACATTAAACGATTCGAGGTACGGCAAAGAAATCGTACCGTCTTCGCGAACCGGCACTGGCACACCGACCGCTGGTGGCAACGCCGAGTTCTCTGAATAGTGAACCGGAGGCAGCTGGTTTTCGGTTTCGAACAGATTCTGAGCATAGAACCCCAGCACATCGCCTGGCCCCAATGCGTAGAATTTTGGCGAATCCTGTCGCAGACGCAACATCGAAATATCTTCGAAGTCGTCCTTGCGTTCACTGTCCAGCAAAGCCCGTGGAACTCGCGACACCGGTACACCAGAAACGTTGTACTGACCCAGAAAGGATGAACAACCGGTGAGCGATGTGAGTGCGAACAAGGCGACTGTACATAACGCACGATGCGGAATTCGCGTCGCTGTGCTGTGAGCCGAAATTTGTGGTGTTGTCTGATTCGTCATGAGAATTCCTCCATCCTCAACCAAGTGAAGATGTCTCGCAATCTGAACGCCCCGTCATGGAAAGTCGGGACTAAAGGTTTGCTGCAATCTGCAGCGGATAATCTGTAAAGTGTCTCAACAGACACACTTGGTTCACGCCCACCGGCCCGAACACGCCTATTCGTCGTATGGTCTTAGTGGGACCGGAATGCTGGGCGTGTCTGTGCTCGGCATGCTGTTCAGGCCAGGCACCGTTGGTGGTGCCAGCTGAATCGGATCGGCTGGCCCCATTTGAATACCACCGCTGCCGCTGCCGTAGCCAGCGTCATAGATGTTGTTATCAGTGACCGGCTGTCGAGCTCGGTCAAGGTTGGCTTGAGCCGTCGGGGAAATCGGGATTTGACCCATGTCGCCATAGCCATCCTGCTTGGCAGCCAAGGCTCCGTGAGAAAATCCGTCGAACCATGCATGAGCTTTGCATCGCCCCTCGGGGGTTTGATGCTGCGGCTTCCAGTAACATCGTGGTGGCAGCGTTGGCTGACAACCACTGCCGCCCTGCAAGATGTCGCGATAGCCAGCTTTAAAGCCGCAGGCGAAATCAGAGGGGTTGTCGAGCGTGTCGTAACACCACGACCAATGGCCCCAGGCTTTCTGAGCCAGCACCCGGTTGCGGATGCCCATTTCGCATGAGACGACACTATCCGTCATCGACGCACAGCCACACAGGCCGATGCCGAAGGCTAAGAATATCATCGCGATTGTTATACGTTTCATCTTCCCTGACTCCACTGGCAGGCCATCGCCTGCAATTCGGATCGAATAGATATCGGGCCCGATTTTTGAAAAAAATACGCTGTGCCACTATTCAACAATTGGCAGGTACCCATCGACGCTAATCACTGGTTCGAACTGATCGTCTTCACTCTGATCGTCCGCCGAAAAATCGACCGTTGGCAAAGTCAAATCGGCCACCGGTATGCGATTCAAAGCTAACTCAGCAGCCGCTCGTGTGGATTCATCCGCACGATTGGCAGCCACGTCCATCAGAACGCTGCGGCTGTAAACCGCGTCTGCTCCAAAGTCACCCAGCGTCGCCGCTGCTACGGTTTCGACCCTAGGATTTCCATCCGACAGCATCCCTGTCAGCTGCGTCACGCATTGACTGGCCCACTGAGTGCCCGCGACGTTTCGCAGACTCGCCGCCGCCTGCGATTGAACGTTCGGGTCAGAATCGACCAGCAAGTTCAGCAGACCGTTGACGATGACATCATCAATGTCACCGCGTTGGATCAGCGTATCTCGTGAAGAAACTCTCAACATCGCAGACGCGTTGACGTCCACCAGTCTTAGAGTCGCGTTGATTTCAGGATTGTCGACCGGACACTCAGCCAGCAAGGTTGCGGCGAACGCCTTCACAGCATCGTTCTCACCAGCTGTTAAAGCGAACAGCAAGTTGTCCGCGTTGGCTGCTGGCGAATCGTACCACTCAAGAACTTCTTCGAGACTCACGGTGCGGTTCGATGATTTCCAAGAATCATCCGTCGTCGCAATCGTCGCGACGCCGTCCTGAGAACCTTCAAACACGACTGTCGAAATCTCAGGCAATTCATGCGTTGGATCAAGCGATCGCGGCATACCCGCAGAATCTTCAGCTGCCCGTCCAATTGACTCGTCCAGCTGCCAGCCGGGGTTCGCCAGTGTCAGACCTCCCATCGTCTCCACATCCGCCGCTTCCGTCAGATCTGGCACTGTCAACGACGGTACATCGACGATTGGTAGAGTGAAATCATTCGCTGGCGACACCAATGATGCCTCAAGTGCCTCCGCCTGAGGCGTTGCAATTTGAATTGGCTCAACAGTTCTCAGCAGCGGCGTGGCCTTCGGCCCAGAACCGAGTCTCTTCGGTTTTCTGTCGGCCCCGTTCAGAGCGTCAGCCACAGCCAGTAATGATTCCGTCGTTGGCTTTTGAGTTGTCGGATCGAACGAGCGTTTTGAATTCATCGTCGCGATCGCGTTCAAGCGTTCGTTGGCAATCTGACTGTTGGGGTCAGACGACAAGGCTTTGCGATACATGGCCTGGGCCTGAGTGTACTTGCCTTGGTTTTCGAACACTCGACCAATCGCCGCCATTCGTTCTGGCGACCGTTGAGCCGCAGAATTGCCCGCTGGCGAACTGACGATTGCATTCATCGCAGCGCATCCGACGCCGAAGAAGCAAAGGCTTCCGCTTAACAGTATCTGACACGTAGAATGTTTCCAGTGCATCCTGAACTCCCCCTGAGCTCTCCTTCGGCGTGTTGCCAAAGGGTTCCAACTCGATGATGTCCCGCGGGCCTTACTCTGCGTCATGTATTGACAGCGGAATAAGTCACGGTAGTGTGAGACCCCAATCAAGATCTCATGTTGCGACTCGGCATTCAAACGCCTGCGAATGCCGCACGAACGTTTCAATTCCGAGATCCGGTGTAATCATCGGTTGCAGCACGTCGTGAATATGCGTGCAAATACGAAAAACCGTCACACTGTGACAAAGTCGTCTTGACACCCGTCCGTCCGAATCGCCTTTAGCCGCTGTTGTACTACTCGCATGAACTTCCTTGCCCTTATTTGCCTGCTGTTCCTGCTGAAATGCGTCGTCGGCATAAAAAAATGGACACGCAACACCAGCGCAGAATCTGCCAGGCTGTGGGCGATTGCGGCAGTTCTGGCCTGTGTCGCTAGTGTTGCTTGCCAGTGGCCTGCGTTGGGCGTGTCGCCGCGAGATCGATCGGCTGTTCAGTATCTCGCGGCCGTGATGTTGCTCACGCCGTTCATCGCAATTCTGGGAGCTCGACGACCCGGTGCCAACGCATGGCCATGGTTTGTCGTGCTTCCGCTGGTTGTGGTGCTGCAATGGCCTTCGATCTCGCAACTGATGGCAGGCCATATCGAAACCGCTATCGAAGTCCCCACACCGACACTGATCGGTTTTGTCTTCGTGCTGATCATGGGCACCGGAAACTATTTCGGGACATTGAACACCGGCTCTGCACTAATGTGCGCCGTCGGTACGCTACTGACTGTGCTGCCCCTGACCGATTGGATGTCGGCACACAACACATGGGCGTTGCCCGTCGGCTGTGTGTTGCTAGCGTTCGCCGCGTCCCTGCTGCCCGGTCGTTACACAGACGATACAGAAACCGTACCGCTGGCGAATCGCGAAGATTCAGATCTGGACCAGCTGTGGACCGATTTTCGAGACCTATACGGAATCGTGTGGGCCAAGCGCGTTATGGATCGCGTCAACCAGTTCGCAGCACGCGAACACTGGGACGTCCGCCTGAACCTCTACGGTTTCGTGATCCACACCAACGGCCAAGCGACCAAGGCCGTCGCGGATCGCCCGATAGAAATCCTGTGCTGGGTTTTGCGGCGATTCGTTGACCCGCCCTTCCTGCTACGCTATCTGCCAAACCGATTTCTGACAGCACGATCTGCCGTCTCATAACGATTCCACGGCGAACACCGTCAACGCCCTGGCACCATGAGCACCGATGACCAGTGACTGCTCGATATCGGCCGTTTTTGATGGTCCGGAAATGAATGCGCCAAACACGTTATCACCAATCTGTATGCGGCCGTACGCTTCGTGCATGTTGTTCACAATTTCGCTGGCCGGAATCACCATCGCCAGTCGCTGAGGCAAAAAGTACAGCACGCGGTGTTTGACCGTGTCATCCGTGACCCAGATGGCACCGTTTTCGGCGACGGCAAAATGACCGCTCAGAACCGCGAAATCGACGTTCTCAAGATCATGCGGGTCATCAATGCTCGCCAGATCGACCGTCGGAACACCCACGCCGTCGACAACGGACACGCGGACTTTCGCTTCGTTCCATTCGGCAATCTGATTCAACCGCTCATTCGCAGCAACCAACGTTGGCACCCGAAAACAGATGCCCCCGACAGATTCCAATACTTCGCAAAAACGATCGTATGGATTGTCGAACGTTTGCCACGGACCCCTGGCGGGCAGGTTTGGCAGTGCGGCAGATTCCGGCAATGCGGCTCGCAGGCGAGTCAAAATTTGTTGTCGTGAAGATTGTGTCATGACGGGCCTCCAGCACCAGACGATGGTCGCGACTTTTTCTCGGCTTGGTCTTTTTGGTAGGCCGCATACTGAGCACGAAACGAATCCTTCGGCGCGTCGGGCAGATCGCGTTGCTTGCCCCACGGATTCAACGGGTTGTACACCGCGAATCGTGGCAACCAACGCAGCGCCGTTCGCGCTGCTTTGCCGGCACCTGAAAACACCCACTTGCTGGACATCAGACCGGACACAAACTTCATCGATAGCTTCTTGGGCATGCCCAACAGTTTTTTACGATCAAGGAAACTTCGCATGGCGAACAGTTGATGATGCAGATCAATCTTCACCGGGCACACGTCTGTGCAAGAACCACACAAGCTGCACGCAAACGGCAGCGAACTGTGAGCTTCCGGATCTTTCAGCGGCGTTAGGATGGAACCAATCGGTCCGGGCACGGTCGATTCGTAACTGTGTCCCCCGCTGCGGCGATACACGGGACACGTATTCATACAGGCTCCGCAACGAATACAGCTGAGACTGCGGCGGACTTCTGGCGACTTCAGAATTTCACTGCGACCATTGTCCAGCAGCACCACATGCAATTCCGAACCTTCGCGCGGGCCGTGAAAGTGTGAAGAATAGGTGGTGATCGGCTGCCCTGTTGCAGATCGTGCCAGCAGCCGCAAAAACACGGCCAAGTCCGACGCCCGCGGCAGCAGCTTTTCGATGCCCATGCTGGCGATGTGCAGCTTCGGCAGTGAGACTCCCAAGTCCGCATTGCCTTCGTTGGTACACACCACAAAACCGCCGGTTTCCGCGATCGCAAAATTCACGCCCGTCAGCCCAGCATCCGCCGCACAAAAACGTTGGCGAAGAGTATTGCGCGCCGCTTCGGTCAGATACTTCGGGTCCGACGCGCCTTTTTCTGTGCCGATGTGTTCATGAAACGTGTCGCCCACATCTTCCTTTTTCAGATGAATGGCGGGCAGCACAATATGACTCGGCGGCTCGTCTCGAAGCTGCACAATCCATTCACCAAGGTCCGTGTCGACGACTTCGATTCCGTGTTTTTCCAAGTACGGATTCAGGTGGCATTCTTCTGTGAGCATTGATTTGCTCTTCACCAGCTTTTTGACCTGATGCTGCTGCAGGATTTCGGTCACAATCCGATTGTGCTCTTCCGCATCCGCCGCCCAGTGGACCTTCACACCCCGCGCTGTGGCGTTTTTTTCGAACATCTCCAGATAGTCGGGCAGCAACGACATTGTGTGCTGCTTAATCTCCGACGCATGCTGGCGCAGGTCTTCCCATTCGGGCACGCCGGATGCCATCCGATCGCGTTTTTGACGCACAAACCACAGGGCCTTGTCGTGCCACTGAGCTCGCGGTTTGTCGTCGACGAAAATTTGTGCAAGTGCGGGATGAGACATAGATGACTACTTGATTGACTCCGCCAGAATTTCTGCGAAGTGCATGACGCGAATGTTGTGCTTTTGGCGCTTAATAAGACCTTCCAGATGCATCAAGCAGGACATGTCGCCCGCGGTCAACACTTCGGTACCGGCATTCAGGTGATCGTTGATGCGGTCGTCGCCCATCATGCAAGACACCGCTTCTTCGGCCACGGCAAATGTGCCGCCAAAACCGCAACATTCGTCCGGACGCTGCAACTGCGAAAACGAAATGCCGTCTAGGTTTCGCAACAGCTCCGTCACGGTTTCGGGCCGCTGAGTCATCACTTCGGACGACGGACCGAGTCGTAAGTCGCGCAGACCATGGCAACTCTGGTGCATGCCGACTTTGTGAGGAAACCGGCCGTCAAAGCTGTCCACCTTGAGTACCTGAGTCAAAAATTCTGACAGTTCGTAAGTGCGACGTCGAACTTCGTTGGCTTCCACATCGTTCTTATCAAAGAAGCTGGTGTAATGGTTTCGCACCATCGCAACACAACTGCCCGAAGGAGCAACAATGTACTGATACTTCTTAAAGATCTCCACAAACCGCAGCGCCAACGGTTTGGCTTCGAGCATGCACCCGGAGTTCGCCATGGGTTGTCCGCAACAGGTTTGAGCGGCCGGAAAGGTGTGGTCGATGCCGAAGTGCTCCAGAACTTTTACCGTGGCCATGCCGACCTGAGGGTAAAACTGGTCGACGTAGCACGGAATGAACAAAGCAACCTTCATAATGAGCAACGGCCCGTAATCTGTGGCGAATCTGGATACCCGACGTCTGCGTTGATCTGTCGCGGAAGTCGTCAAGACTTTCGGCGAATTATCGTCAGCGAAAGCCTTGGCGACTGTCGCTACCAAGGAGGCGCTATTCGGCTTGGGGGATGTAATTCAGAGTATAGTAAGCATCAGTGTGCAGCAAAGGCAGACCCTGCGACGATTTCAGCCCCTTCGCGGATAATTCGTGAACATGGCCTCGCTGTAAATCGTCCACATACAGGCGAACAGACTGACGATCATCGCTGACAACCGCTTTTGTAATCGTCGGCGTCGTATGGTCAACCTCAGGGCTGCCATAAGACGACTGGAAGAGATAAGTATACGTGCCCATGGCGTAAGAATCTGTGTGACCAGCCGATTCGGCATCCACGGGCTGCGTAAATGTCAGCTCAAACCCGTCCGGCTTGGCCCGCATTTCGTGGATTTCGAACGGCATCTTTCCGGTCCAGTTTAAGCGTTCGAGGGCGAACGGCTGAGTGCCGCGAGATCCCCAGCCGCGGTTTGTGCCGCCCACAAACATCGAACCGTCTTCTGTCAGCTTAACGGACAACGTTCCCGACCCGAATCCTTCACGAAACGGAAAACAGGCCCCCTGATAATGGCCATCGATTTTCTCCAAAAAGCAACGCATCACAGTGCTGAACGTTTGATCGCCGACAAACATCTGTTCCGCAAACGGCCCGAACTTCCCGTGGCTCAGGTCGCACGCAATTCCACTGGCGGACTGGCCCATCTTTTTATACGGAAACGAAATCACAGGCGGTTCGAATTCCGGAATCTTATCGGCTTCCGTCATGATGCGACTGCCGCTTTCTGGTTCCTGTGGAGCCGGTCCCAAAACCTTGTCGGCACCGGCTTCGACGTACCAGTTGTTTCCGCCAGGATGCCCCTGAAACGATCCGGGCCGCAGCCACTTCAAACTGCACGTGCCGTTCCATGGACCTTGATTGTCCGTATAGAACACATCATCCTGGGCGTTCATCCCCATGCCTCCGGGCGATCGAATGCCGCTGCACGTCGGAATGGAATTTCCCTCGCTGTCGATTCGCAGGCACCAGCCACGATACTTAGAACTGCTGCTGAAGGAACCCGTCAGACACAGCGTCACCCACATGTTGCCCTGTTTGTCGAACGGGGTGCCAAACGCATACTCGTGATAGTCACCGTTGATTCCCCAATCGTCATTGAAGGTTTCGAAGACATCCGCCGCGCCATCGCCGTTGGTGTCTTTCATCCGCGTCACCTCACCCCGCTGCGTGGCGTACAACCAGCCATCTTTAACAGACAGACCCAGCACTTCGTGCAAGCCGACAGCAAACGGCTTAAATTCCGCTGCCGGATTATCACTCCACGCATTATGAATGACAAAGATATCGCCGCGTCGAGTGGACACAGCCAGATTGCCGTCCGGAAGATCCGTGATCGCACCGGCTTCCAGATTGATTTCTTCGGGGATCTCAAACGACAGCAGCTTGTAGTAGTCTGCTTCCGTCGGAACGGCGTCCTGAGCAATCGCGGGAGGCGATGTGATCAGCACTGCGACAGCGAAAATTCGAATCCACATGGCGATGATTTTACGTTGAAGGTTGGAAGTTTGAAAACGGGGCGGAGTCGTGGGATAGACGTCCAGCCTGTCTGTTTGGCGCTGTTCCTTGACAGGCTAGAAGCCTCTCCCACGTATCTGGCACCACGGCATGCTCCGACACTAGTCGATCGGCTGAACCCAGATATTGCGAAAGCGAATCGGGTTCCCGTGATTCTGCAGAAACAGCGGCCCGTCTTCCGGACCCTCATTGACGGGTGCCGCCGTGGTGCCGTGCGGTAGTTCCTGTTTTTCGTGGATCAGCACGTTGTTATGCTTCACAGTCACCCATGCGTTTTTCGACTTCTTGCCGTCACCGTCATATTCAGCGGCATGAAACTCAGCGTCGTAAGTTTGCCACGACAGCGGCGGAAAACACATGTTCACTTGAGGCGCTGCGATCTTGTAGATGCCGCCGCACTCGTTGTCTTTGCCATCCAGACCGAACGAATCCAGAATCTGCACTTCGTAACGTCCTTGGTGATAAAGACCACTGTTGGCTCGACCCTGTCCCCGAGCATACGGCATATACGACAGCAAAAATTCCAGATGCAGTTTGTAGCTGCCGAACTTTTGCTGGCTGGTCACGCCTTCCATCAATAAATTGTCGGCTGACATGCGCCCGTTCTGAAAATGATCGGCCGTGGTTCCATCAAACAGCACCACGGCTCCTTCAGGAGCCTTCATCCCCAGCGTTGGACTTCGGCGGTAAACTTTCACGCATTCGGCCACCTGCACTTTGTCTTTGTTGAACATTGTCAGATTGCCGTCTTTGATTTCCCCATGCGCCGCATGATCCGGATTGCTCGGCGTCAACACGCAGACGTCGCCTTCCATGACTCCCGTGCCCGGAATCTTTTTTTCCTCGGCCCCATCGAAACCATCGCCCGGCAGTCCACCGATATAGCCCACACTGCGAAACTTGCCGCCTCCATCAGCAATGATCTGAATCCCGATCTTCAGCTCGCCCACCATTCCCACGTATTCTCCCTGAATATCAAAATCCGCACCAGCTTCGGCAGGGTCCAGAATGGCCTGTTTTTGGTCTTGAGCGATCGAAGGAATGCAGCAGACGCTGACGATCAGTAATAAAAGCACGAGTTTCATAGGACGAGCCCTTGTGGCGACGAGACGGATGAGAGCGGAGCATGCCGAAAGAACGGCTCGCATGCAACCGAACGCCCTTTTGTCGCTCAGTTGGAAAGCGTCGCAACAGAAAATCGCTTGGGCAACGCCCGGTGGCAAAGAGCGAAGGTGATCGCGCAGCAACCTTGCAGCAAAAGGCTAGGTCGCCTAACACGTCACCGGTCTCGAACATGCCCTCGCTCAAGTTCTTCTGCAGCGTCGGCATGTCGATCGTTGCCCCCGAACTCAGACGAAATCCTCGCAGTGCATCCCCGCATGATAGCGATACGGTTCTGGCAGTGGCGTCGAGTTCGGACACAAACCACCGTGGCCCAGAATGCTCTGGGCACAACCAAATTAGATCGCGGCAACCATGACAACGGAACTCGTAGTCGCATTGGCGCCAAAGCTCCATGAATCAAGTATGGGAGAAATCATAAATTCTTCGTAGCGACCCACAAAGTGGTAACGCCTTCGTCCTTGAATCTGACTCGTTTGTCGCCATTGGCAACCATGATCGTGGACTGTGAGAACCGACTGCATGACGTGATGAAGGATCAGGGCATCGATACTCGCGATCACCAAGCGACACACGTCAACGACCAAGATCACGTTGACCCCAATGGTTCAAGTGATCGACCACGTCCAGCTCGTTCCGATCGTGACTTGAACCAACCGCGTCAGTAGCAACCTGCGGGAGCTGCTGGCACACTCTTAATCTTAATCGATACACCATCCCGGCTCATGGCCCACCGGCAGACCGGAACCGATTAAGATTAAGAAGCTCAGACTCACAGCGACTTGCGGATTCGTGTGTAGCCGTCTCGAATTTCTTCGCCGACCAATTTCAATGATTCCCAAAGGTGCCCCGCCGTTTCTCCGGCGGCTTTACGTGTCGGTTTGAAGCGGTTGTTGAGTTCCGTCAGCTTGCCTTCGAGGGCGTGGAATTCCTGCTTAACTTCTTCCTTGCCAAGATGCAGCTTGAGACGCAGTTCGTCTCGATCCTGCTTCAGACTGGTGATCATTTTGCTGATGGCGTTTCTTTGTTCTTCAGACATTTTGCCTTCCTCTGAATGATGAATCGACCGGTTGAAGCCTGAAGCGTAAGCGAAAGAACGCTTCAGAACACGTCTTCGCTGGTGATTTAGGCTTAAAACTGTTGCTGCGGTTACTTCTTTTCAATGGGTTTAGCGATTCCGATAACACCGCAGGCAGCTCGAGCACCGGCGTTTCCGGTTGGTTGTATGGTGAAATCGTCTTCGCCGACGTGAATCACGATGGAGCAGCCGATGAAGGAATGTTCGCCGTTTAGTGAAATGATGTGATCGGTCATCTTCAGTTTCAATGGCCCGCTTCATTGTTGGGATTTGATAGTGTCGGGTGGGTCAAGGAGCCCCAGCGACGCCGACCCACCACACGTATCCGCCCCGTATCGACAAAGGAAATGGTGGGTCGACATGGCGATCGCCATTCGACCCACCCGACCTCTTTTTCGACGACCCTAGTGATGAAGCGGGCCATTGTAAAGTTTGGCAGGAAATAGTAAGGATTGCTAAATGAAGCCAGAAGTTCGCTTGAAGCGTACGTCGCCCTTGAAGCCTGAAGCGCAAGCGAAGGACCATTGACGAGGAAAGATTCCTTCGCTTGCGCGTCAGGCTTCAACGGGGACGGCTTCAACGCGGAGGACTTCAACACCGACGGCTTCACAAGGTGATCTGTTGATGCCGGTTGTTTTGCACAACCTTGAACGCATGAAACGCCAAGCCAATCCCCCAACCCATGAGCGGCCAGAGAGGCCAGAGTTTGTCCGGATGCCGCGTGAAGTTAAGGGCAATAAGTCCGGCGTTCACAAGCACGAAGACAAGCAGGTGTCGGCGAAATCGCTGCCAACGTTCTTGGGGTGTTCGGTTCGGATCATCGGAGTGATTCTTCATCTGAGGAATTCGCCTTGGCTGGAAAGAGGAAGTGGACGCGACGATACGGCGCTGAGTTACGAATGAAGTTGTTGCAGAGCTTTGTAAGCCGCCAACGGAACCAAGACTGCGGGCTCGGGCCCATTCATGGCCGCCAGAACAGAGGCGATCACACTGGCGTGCATTTTCTTTCGGAGCTCGTGCAGGATGTGGTGTGCCCCTTCACGCAGTGACTCGCTGCGATTGTTGTGAGACAGTTCGCATCACTTCGCAGCCAGTTTGGCAACGGATTCGATGTCCGCACCCAGCTTTTCAAGTTCCTTGGCAAACTTCGCAACGGTTGGTTCCGGACTGTTGATCCGGTAGGTGTCGATCGTGATCAGTTTGCTACCAAGCCCATTCAGCGTGCTGCCCTGAGCGTGGAAGTGATGCCATGCCAGTGCTACGTGAGCCTTGGCAACAGCGATTTCCAACTTCTTGAGTGACGGAACGCCTGCGCCCTTCTCAAGATCGACAGCGATTTCACGAAGGTCTTTGGCAGAATCAATCAGTCGTTCTTTGGCCATCTTGCCCCTGCCCTTGTCCGAGCACGCAGCGATATCCAGCATCGAAGCGGCTTTGGTCAGCTCCGCTGCGGTTGCCTTCATGCCATTTTACTTGTCGAAGTTGCGGCAGTGGTAGAAGTAGTGGGTAGGGCCGAAGGTGATGATCTCTTCGACAACAACCGGCTGACCGGATTTTTTTGTTTCGGTTGTTTTCGTTTCTGTCTTCTTGACGTCCTTTGTGGCAGTTGCCGGGGCCTTAACATCTGGAGTCTTCGTGTCCGTCTTCGTGTCGTCGGCATTTGCTGCGGTCGTGTTCTCTGTGGGGTTGCCGGAGGCGTCCGTCGAGCTACCTGTGACTGGTTTGGCGGCTGAGTGTGTCGTGACCTCTTGACTCTTATTGGCGTGACTTGCCGTGGCGTGCTCACCCATCTTGTGTGTTTCCGCAGTCTTATGCGTTTCGGACGGAGTCGGATGTTTGGTTTCGGCGTTGGTGCCTGACTTGGCATTGTTCTTTGGCGTCGACTGCTGTTGGCAACCGACGACCAGCAGGCTGATGATCAGGAAAGTGGCGGCAAGCGTTTTCATTTCTTGCATCCGTGTGAGTCTTTCTGATTGGCACTTCCTGAGCAACAATTGCTAGGGGAATGTCAGAATCTCTAAGGCACTCGCCGTGCCAAAACTTTGCGAATTCTTCACTCCGAGCGAAGGTGGGACTAAAACTAGGTGAATTCGCGCCGCCGCGCCGCGTGATTGCGTCTCGCCGAACGGTCGTGGCACTTCATTTGCCACTGTGGAACGTGACTTCTCACGGCCAACGACGTACTCACAAGCGGGGAACTGCACGTTGGCAGGTGCTCGATTCCTGTATCATTCCTTAGGCACGCCGCGTTCTCAAACTGTCGAAGTTCTGCAGCCGAAAGATCTCGCTGTGGAAATTGTGAAAGCCGCCGCGAAATGTGCGCGTCTCGCCGAACAACATTGACGCCGAGCCTATCACCGGTTTCCGCCGTGAGCACTTCTGACCGATACCGGTGGTTTAGATATCGAACCGGTGACAAATGTGAATCTCTGGCATTACGATGCACAATGAATGCAGGTGGAACTGTGCGGCAGGGCTTTCAGGCGGGCTTCAGGAATGTCCTTTCCGCACGTCGTGCAAATTTGATACTGGCCGCTGTCGATGCGGCCAATGGCCAGTTTGATGTGGCGAATGTCCTCCAGAGTCAGGTTGCCGACGCTGGCCAAGACTTCGTCATCTTCGGATTCGATCGCGTTTTCTTCCCAGTCGGCATCCGGTTTGGTGGAAAGATCGGCTTCAATTTCTTCAGCTCGATGTTCCAGTTCGTGCAATTTGGCTTCCAGAGCGACTCGAACTTTTGCGGTATTGATCATGGTTGTGTTTCCTTGAATTGGTTGATTTGAAAAAGAAAGTGTGTCTCTAGCATAGCAATTCCCTGCGCGGGCGGCAGTGCGTCCGTGCGTTGGTCAAAAATCGCAGGGTGAAGTGAGGTTTTCCAGTTTGAAGCCTGAAACGCTAGCGAAGAACGAACGGGAACTTCTTTCGCTTACTTTTAAGATTAAGACGCCGAACCATATTTCTTAATCTTAATGGTTTCATGCTTGCCCTTCAGGCTTCATTGGCATCATTGCGGTTTGTCGGGCCGATGAAATCCCTGCTGAGAATAATCTCGGCGGAAAAAGAAGGCCAGCGTCCAATCCATGGCAACTCGCACCTTGCGGCCGCATCCCGGCATGATGCCAAGGTACACGCTGCGCCACAGAAACCAAGCGATCCATCCGCTTCAATGAAAACCGAACACGTTGGCGATCGCCTGTTGTCCGCCGAGCGGTGCCATCGACCCCTTGCTGCGATACGTCAGCGGTTGGGTCGGCTGTTTATTCAATACGGCGGCGATGTTGTCCGCTGCCTGCCGACCTTCTCGCAGACCATGCTGAGCGGTTGGCGGATACGGATGTCCTTCCGGATCAGGATTGGACGCGCAGTCACCGACCCCCCAGATATGATCGGAACCGGTGACACGAAGATCCGTGTCGCATTGCAGATACCCTCGCGCAGTCTTCGGCAGATCAAGCGACTGCAGAAGTGGCGGTGGGGACACTCCGGCAGACCAGATCAGTGTGTGCGAAGAAATCGTCTCACCGCTTTCCAGAGTGAACGAAGTCCCGTCCATTTTGCAGATACTGTCGTTTAGTCGAATGTCAACGCCCGCTTTTGCTAATACGGCAGCCGCCTTGGCAGACACCTTCGGATCCAGCATTTCCAAAATCCGGTCGGCGCGCTGGATCAGCATGACGTGAATATCGGATTCTTCGATGCGAGGATACTGACGGATCGCTTCGCGCAGAAATTGATTGAACTCGCCAGCCGCTTCGACTCCGGTGTAGCCCGCTCCGACGACGGCAAACGTCAGCCAGCTTCGGCGCTGTTCGTGAGTTGGCGAGGAGTTTGCCATTTCCAGCATCCCGATGGCACGGTCGCGCAGAGCCATCGCATCGGACATGGTCTTCATGGGAAAGCCGAACGCGTTCAACCCCGAAATCGATGGCAATCGCGTGACGCTTCCCAGAGCCAACACCAGATGATCGTACGGCAGCGAAATCGCATCACCGAAATCCGGCTGGAGCCTCACCGATTTCTGTTCGAGGTCCACCGATTCCACTCCGGCCATGATAAAGTCGGCCCGATTCAGGAAACCTCGCAGCGGAATCACGACGTGCCGAGGCTCCAGAGCAGACGTGGCCGCTTCCAACAGCATCGGTGTGAAGACGAAGTGATTCTGGCCATTCACCAGCGTAATCTTTGCCGACGTTCCGCGCAGTCGTTTCTCAAGCTGCCGAGCACAGAACGCTCCCGCAAAACCGCCGCCGAGAATTACGATGCGGGGAGTGATTTTCGGCATGAATGTTCTTTTGTGTGTGTCGTCTCGGAGTGATCAACGTTGTCAGACCAGCGATCTCGCCCTCATTCTTAATCGTAATCTTCCTCTTAATCCTAATCTGATTTCGGCGGCAGCGAATCGAATAAGATTAAGAAGATGAGGCTCGCCTATGTAAGCGTATGCTGAAATTACGTTATTGGGACGGGCTCATCTGTGCATATCTGTGATATCTGTGGTGCAAAAGAAGAGCGTGTCAGATGAACATCCGACGCAGCAAGTCTTGTTTGAACATTGAAGTTTCCTCGATCTGGCTCTGCACTTTAGAGTCACTCCCCCTCTGGCATTTTGAAGTTGGTGTTCCCAAAACCGTGGCTCTCGGGAAAACTGTGATTATCAAAAGACCTCAGTTTCACCAAGAGAGCCACGGATGGCTAAGCGTAAGAAGTCGGAACGACGTCCGCAACGTCAACATAAAAAGGGAACAGCGTCGCAGCATGACTAGGCGACGCGGCTGCAGAATCGCAACAACTCACGGGTGAAGACTCGTGAAGCTCGAGTCCGGCTGGTCGGCCGCATGCAAAGTGCAATCACAGCGCTGGCGAGTGTCATGGATCGACGCATGGCTTCATGGTCACAACTGGGTCTGTCTTGCGTGGCTGGCAATCCCTCCGATGTGGGGCGTAATCGCTCTGCCGCTGTTGTCGATGCTGTATGTGCGCGCCGTGGATGTGCCGCCGTTGGCCGAGAAGTATAGCTGGGAATAGAATTTGATTGGCGAAACGATCGGCTCACAAACAAGGCGGGGATACGATCACCGATAGCGGTCGTGACAGTGGAAGTGAAGGACATCCTGGAGACAGTGGCTGCGCGGTGGGCGATTGAAGAACAGTTCTGTTCAGCGAAACCGTCACGCTCAGCAAAAACGGTACTTGACCCCTTTGACCGACTCAGGTCTCGACCGCGACCGCGAATGGCGCCAAGGTACTCGACCATCGCATCGTGAACTTCGGTACTTCGTTGCCGCTGCTACTCGTCCGATGCCTGACACAATGACTGCCATGCGGTTTCGTCGTAGCAGCATTTCCTGACCGATTCCGGTTTATCCCGGCACACCCTGGCACGTTTGCATTCCACCCCGAGTTCCCACTTCACATCAGTCCTCCTCCCCAACGTGCGAGTGGCTCCGAAGCGCTTTGCCTGTCAAAGTCGCGACTGAAAGCATCCAGATGGGCTCGTCCAGCAAGCATTATGCCCGCGTAATCGCCAGCTCCACCACCAACCCCCCAACGCCAGACCTTTCATCTCAAGATTTGAAAACAGTCGGCCGTTCGTCGGTCCCTGCAGCGATGCATTCAGCGAAAGCTTTGCAACGCTAAACCCTATGCCAACAGCGGCTCCAATCTCAATTAAGTTCGCAGCCCCGTTCGTAATATCAGCGAAGCTAAACGGCTGTTGGCAATTGATTGGCGTATAGCCGCCGGTTGCCGCATTGCCGATCGCCGCTGCCGCGTCACTGACAGCTCCTCCACGCCCCTGCAATCCAACACGTGCTCCAGCCCCGACAGCCACCATGTAGTAATCTTCTGCGCTGTTGAGTGTTCTGCTCTTGAAGGCAAAGTGCCAGACACCGGCACTGACACCCGCTCCACCTGACAAATTTCCGCGGCTCAGAATTTGCCAGTCCGATACACGTTGCCGATAGTTTGCGGGAAGAGTCATATGCATCTCCAATTTTAGTAGAAAGTTGAAAGGTGGTCCGGAACCTTTTCTATTCCATGTCATTGAAATCGATTAAAGGTTCCTGACACGTTTTTGCGTCCATTGTTCAGGCGTTAGAAGTGACCAAGCTGTGTGGTGCGTTCTGCCTGACCGGCACCACCTTCGTACTTGGCAAGGAACCGCTCAAGCGATTCGCCATACTTTCGATTCGTCGCCGGGTCTGCTAGCAGTATCGTCGTCGATCGTAGGTTGCCATCGCCTTGGACGCCATAAATTACTTTGACATGCCCCCTCGTCAGATCGTGAGCAAGACCATGCATTGCAAAAGGTCCATGTCTGCGCAGCATGTCGGCCCATTCTGAAACGGGAAAGCACATCAGTGGTTCGACCTGCATGCCGGCCGCTCTGTAGAAATTTGTGGTCTGTGAGTGAGGCAGGCCCCGGTTCTGATCAAACAAATTGAGCCAAAGAGCACCGACATCCGCAACCGCGTCTCGCACCGAGATGCTTTGTTGCAGTTTCCAAGAAAGCATCATCGTGTAGCTGAAAGCCCAGCACAAATTCGTCGGCCCCTGCTGCAGATGCACGACGAGACCGGGCACAACGTAACGGCTGCGGGCTGGCAAGGCCGGCAGGTTGGGGCCAGCCCCAGGCAAAGCGGCGTCCAGTTTGGTCATCGTTCCGGTCCCGATGATGCCATCGGCCGACAGGCCATTCGCACTCTGGTATCTCATCACGGCTGACTTGGTTTCGCCACCAAAAATGCCATCCGGCGACTGATACTTCTGCACCGTAATCGGCATTGGGTACCCCAGATCGATCAGTGATTGCTGGATCAGCCGCACTGCATGACCGCTATCTCCGGTCCGCATCACCGGTGAATTGCGAAATGCTGCCTGCAAACGTGAGTTCCATTTAAACCGTGGCGAATTAAGAGCCATAATGTCCCTCAGGAAAATCTTGGCGTGGCTTCGTGGAAACTTCGCCACGTCGATTCCCCGACTGCATGTCGCGGACGAATCGTGATCGCCAGCCGACGAATAGGGTTGCGAACTATTTCCAGACAATCAAATAGGACAGGGAAACGATACAGGCACCAAGCAAAGGACAGGGAAGGATAGGTGCCATGGAGCTTGACTGAGAGGGATCGAGGGTGACACAGCGGTTTATCAAATGACGGCAGCAATCACCTACGTTCTCGGCCAATTGGTTTCGCCCCTCGGGAGAAGCTGTTCGAAATAATATTTCTCCGCCCTCTGCCATTCGGGAGAGGAATTCCAAAGACATTCCGGGCAGCAGCTGACGTCACTGCTTTTCTGCCGCCTCCTGTCGGCGATTGTGGTCCTCCCAAGATTCCATCCGGAATGTCCAGTCTCCCGGTTTGCGAGGATCCATCGACCAGTCTCTGAGGCCGTTTTGGTCGAGTCCGTCCGGCCCGACACTGTAGACGACGGGCTGCCCCGCGATGGCGGTCAGTCGCAGTGGTTCGCCAGTGCCGTAACCGTCAATCACGGGTTGAGTCACTCCCGCTTCTTGCCACGCAGTCGCGAGGTCCGGCGGCACCGGCTGGCCATGTTCCAGTTGCCAGCGACGCACGCAGATGAGTGTTTTGAATGCCGCCAGACGAACCTGATTCCGACGGGCTGCTTCGTCCAGCGTGTCAGATCCCAACCAGATCAAGCTGAACAGCTTTGCGTCGTGGCCGGTACTCATTCGGTTTTGCATCTGTCGTATTGCGTCGCGGCGTTCATGGACGGGGGACTTCCACGCGTCGAATACTGCCACAAACGTCGCATTGGCAACGGCAACTTCGCGTGTGAAGTCGTTCGGGGTCATGGAATCGATGTAAGTGCCATACTCGTCGACGTTCCTGCCTGCACCGTTTCCCACACCCATTGTGAAGCTGGCGGCGAACTGACCGTAGGTCTTGCCCTGCAGCTGCTTTCTATCCAGTCCAAACCTGTCGATGGCCTCGGGAGAATAGTCTCCCGCTCGAAACTGAATGTCATGCAGAAACACGCGGGCCATGACATATTCGCCCTGCAAGACACTCCGCCACATCGTTGCCTGTTGCTGTTCGTGGCCGCTGACGATCGACAGCAAGCGGTCACACTGTTGTGTCGTCAGATCCGGGTGCAGTAACACGTCACGCAGGATACTCTCGCAAACGTATGCGTCAGTGACAATGGCGACAAACGCGGAGATCGTCTGTCCTCGGTTAACGATGTCTCGTGCCAGTCGGAACGTGTCTTCGGCCACTGCGATGGCGGCGTCCAGATTGCCCTGCTGTGCGAGTCGCCACGCTCGCATGCACGCAACTCGACTGACGTTCCGCACGGCTGGGAGATGCGGCAGCAACGCCGCGATGCTGACTCCCGTCAGAATCACACACTGTGGTCTTTGTTGAGCGACCTGGAGTTTTTGAAACCCAATCTCGTATTCCTTGAGAATAGAATCAACCTCGGCCGAACTGACAGCGGAATGGTTGTCGTACCACCGTGTATGAAATTCATAGAGACGCTTGGTCCGAGCCTCAGTGGCAGGCGTCCGGCGAGCGCGTTCCGGTTCAGGAAAGCAGTCGGCAACTTCGCTGCTGAATTCATAAAAAGCGTCCAGATACAGGGGAGCAGCGTTTTCCTCCGGCGTGGGCATCGTGGCATATTCGGCTATATCGAAGGGGACATTCGGATCCTCAACCAGCCATGTCGGCAATGTACTGATGGCGTCTGGCAGACTGGGATACTGCCGTGGCTCGACCGCCTGCCGCCACGTGCCATCCGCCGCGTCCTCTTGGGATTTGAAGTTCAACGCCGATTCCGGACCGACAACGTTCGACGTGATTGCGGCGATTGCGGCATCGCCCTTGACCTCATTGCCAACGCCAGCATCCGTGTTCGAGACAGAATCTGCGTTCGGGGCAACGCCGGCAACGTCATCAGTTTCGCTGCGAGAAACCAGAAACCCAACGGCAGCGATGACAATCGCGGCCATCAGTCCGATTCCAACAAACATCGGCCAGCGACGACCAGCTGCCGCGTGCTTCGCCTTCTTTCCTCGCCCTGTGCGGCGTTTCGGTTTCACCCGAGACGGCAGTTGCTCAGGCTTGCTTTCCGCCACCGCCCGACTGGAAGCTGCACGTTGCTTTTTCTTCGCAGGCTTCGCAACAAACGTTTCCCCGCATTCTTTGCATTTCAAGCGTTTATTGGCTTTGTCGTCGTGAAGCTGATAATCACGACCACACGTCCCGCAGTTCGTCACAAACATATTGGCTCGGCCCTGTCGTTCTCAGTGAAGTGTTTCAGGCGGCTGCGGTTTGGATTCCGCCACGGCTTTGAATTGTGCCCCAACGTGGAATGAGAAATTTCCATCAGCCCCTTGGGGCCAGCCCAGATCACGGATTCCTGATCTGCAGCGCTCGTCTCTACGACTTAGACCGTTTCGCGGCTTTTCGCTGACGCAGCTTTAGCAGCGCAAGTCTAAAGGAAGTCCGCCCCGGTCGCAATGTAATCAAGAAACGTCCCACCGAATGGCGTCGATGTGCGAAGCGGGTCGTTTAGCAGTGCCAACACATTCTGAACTCCCCCAAACAGGTCGCCTGAACAGAATCAAAGGTCCACGGCGGAAAAGGTGCCATTCGTTCCTGCCACCCTTTTCTTCCCCGTGCCGTGCCTGCGTCAGGATGATAACTTAGCGAAAATCTTGTCGATCTGTGTTTTGTTTTCTCCCTGATGATGACCGCGTGTTTCGCCTTCCCCGATGATCTCATCCGCCCGGTTGGTGTGCTTGATGGCGCGACCATACTCACCGTAGTTACTGTCATCGCCCTGCAGCGCGTCTCGCATCAGCATCGTGTACGGACTTCCGCAGAACAGTTGATGAATGATTTCCACAGCCATCGGGCACGCTCCGTTTTGACTTCGAATCGGGCGACCGTCTCGTTTCGACGAATGTCCTCGCGACGCCCAGTACAGGCTGCTGGCCATTGCACGACGCAGTTTCCCTTTTTGTCCGCGACACGCTTTCCAGATCGCTTTGCTGACACGGTACAGCACCATCGCTCCCGGAGCCGGTGCCAGTGCAATGCCTCCGGCGGCGTTACGAGTGGCTGTCCTCTTCTGAGAAATGATATAGCTCAGGACTTCCGGACACTTGACTGAACCCTGCTTGCACGAACACTCCACAACTTTTGCCGTTTTGATTTCTCGAAGCATACCCCAGTGAGCCGCGCTTTTGGCAAATCGCCGCAGCCCCAGTGTCACGCCCGTCACAGCGCTGGCTCCCAGCCCCAGAGGTCCCACAATGGCTAGGCTGCTAGTCGCGGCAACTCCGGCCGCGTTGCCTGTCAGAGTGGCCACGGCAGCAGCGTTTCCGGCCGCCTCAGCACCATAAAGCGCCAGTCCCGCCATGTCGGTGCCAAAAAACACGACATCATGCGCGGTACTCAGCGAACACAGCCGGCTGGCCGCGTCGTGCAGAATCTTGTCCTGCGTGTGCGATGTGGAGCGACCATGCGAGTGAAGGGACTGAATTGGCATTGAGGGTGAGCTTTCCTGTTGAAGATCGAGACCGTTTACCAACCATCGCTAATTGCATACGTTTCCCGCCATCGATTTTCACAACCTTCAGGGAGGGCTTGAATAAGGAATTTTCGGACACTCGATCGCTCCCAATCGCAATGGCAGAATATCAATTCTGCATCCTTGGATGCACCAAAGAGGCCTGCCGCTTTGATGCTCTTCACCAAGTGCCCCACTCAACGTTTCGGAAATGGCGTTGTGTACCGGAGGTATCGAAAGGCTTCAGGAATCTTGTACTGCCAACCACCGCCTTTGACCGGAATGGAAACGGCCTTCACAGACCAGTTGTCGACGCCATCCTTGCAGACTGACTCTAAAGCTCCCGGTACATCCATCATCACCTCGTATTCGTTCAGCGACTTGGCGAACGTCTTGGGATTCACGCGAAGATTCCCTTCGTTGTGGACGCCCAGAATCGAAATATGACTGCCGGGGATGGTGAAGAACGTGTTGTGTGGATGCAGTGGAGAAACACGGGGATCCTTGAAGCCCCAGAGCTTTGTGCCAGCGGGAATGCGCACAATTCGTACGGGGTAATGGAAATCGATGTATTCGATCTCAGCCATCCCATACGAAGCATGAGCCTTGTAAAAAGATTCTGCCAAGGCGCGTCGGCTCGGTTCTGCTGCATTGCTCATTGGAACTATCTTGTGATAGGCGAGATCTAAAGGTTTCAGGGGGAATCACATTAGCTGCTATGTGCTTGGTTTAAAAGTAGAATGTCCTCTTATTGCGCTACCCGCATCAAAGAGACCTAGCCCCTTTGGTTTTTCCTTTGGTTTTTCCCTTCTCTGACCCCTTTGGCCCTTCTTTACTTTTCACGATTCAAATAACGGTTATCGCGGTAGGGACGGTCATTGCTGACCGCCCCCCGCACAGATCCGTGCTTGAAGAATTACCTCACACGGCTCCTACCTTGAGTCGAGCGTGAAAGCGTTCGTTCGGATAAGGATGGGTCACGCGGGGACAAGGAAGATGCAGTCGCGCGAGACGCTGCATCCGTTCCCATGTCCAGCCACGACGACCTCGCTGGCTGCGTTTGCGAATCACAGTCAACCACAGACGTGTCACTTCATCGACGAAGCGGCACAGGCTTTGACTGTTGCTCGG
>JBDNHJ010000345.1:0-16760 GCA_041688835.1 Fuerstiella sp. | reverse complement strand
AACATGCGGAACTTAGGAGTTCCGCGCGCCGTGAAACCGGCGATGGTGTGTGGTCTGAGGTCGTCCAGACCATCATTTCCCAAGCGATCACGTTTCTACGCCGACCCGCCGGTCACAGATCCCCGAACAGACCGGACTAACTCAACGGCCCGCATGTAAGCAAAGGCCTCTTCGCGAAATCCGTCCGCTAATACTCGCTGTCGATTCTTGGTGCTGAAGACGATGTGGTACAGGAGTTGTTGATGGGTTCTCATAGTGGACTTTGCTTTGTGTTTTTGTGTCGACCCTTCGGGCCTGGTCTGCTGGGGTTCTGATCCGGGGCCTCACGGCCCGGGCAGAGGCTGTGTCTGCCCTGCGGGCATTTCACTCATTCAAAATGTTTGATTCAACTCACCTTTGATTCGCAGCGGAAAACTCGACACCGTTTCAGAGCCGAAGGCTCGACACAGCCTCTGCCGGGGCTGTCAAGCCCCGGTTTCTGGCCCCATTTACTGCAAAGGCCCGAAGGGCCGACACACGACAACCCACCTACTTCCTACCAATCACCGGTCGACACAATCCATAACCAGCAAACCTACCGGAACCAATAATCACTGGGCCCGTGACCTCCTGTTCAAACCGCAGCCAAACATGCACCTGCGGTTTTTCTGCGCGAGTCGCTCGGGTCGCCAGCGGCGGAAACCCTTCGCCGAATGATGTTCGGTCGCGACCTTCATGAGGCGGCTGGAGTCGACGGGTTTTCTGAGTCGCCCGAGGAACTCCCGTCAGCCACGATGTTGTATCGATGTCGATTTCGACAGGTTCCGGCAGTCCGGCTCGCACGCACGACAACGCGATGATTGCTCGGACTTCGGTAAACCAACCGCTGCGGTCGTCTCGTTTTGAACACTTTGGGAACTTGTCCAGCACGACCGGTGTCGCACTGGCCCACGTTGTCGACGCCTGAGTCCACGTGGCATTTCTGAGAAACTTCGGCGGCGATGGCTGTGTTGAAAGCCGAAACGTCACGTCCGGCAGTCCTTTCGCGTACAGCGTAATTTCCTGCGGTTCGCCCGTTTTCGCATCAACGATCGTTGGCCCCAAACACTCGCCTCGTTCTGCAGACGACAGATCGCGAGGCAACGCGATCGCCAGCCCCATCACGTGGCCATCCGCATAGCGTTCCCGCCGCTCGCTGCGGTCACCGACGAATGGCAACGCCAGAAACGCCGCGTGCGGCGCTTCCGTGGGACGACCGTCGGCATCGTGTCCGCCGAGCCACGCGGGAGGCGGCTGTTGCGGACAGCCTTTCATCGCCGTGTTTCGCAGCGTTCGAGTCAGGTTCAGCGTGCGTTCGACGTTGAGTACCGGCCCGTCGATCTTCTCGAAGATCAACAGCTCCGTCTCGAAGTAGCTGTTCTGATGAACGTCAGATTTCGCGGCGTCAGCGTTGCGGTAGCTTTGCCAGTATCCCAGCGACGGCGGCAATGGTTCCGGAGGACGAACGCTTTTCTTGTAGGGTTCCCCAAACTTCGCTTCGAACGCCTGTTTGGCTTCCGTCTTCTGTTTGCCGGAAGACTGGTCGATCGTTTCTGCCAGTTCCGCGAACAGATCGATGTCGTCCGCTCGACACGCCTGCCGCAGTCGTTCCAGTTCGCCGTCCCGAGCCAGCCGGAACGCGAACTCGCCCGGTGATTCCGTCGGCAACAGACGTTTGTCCCAGCCATCGTCTTCGCGGTATGTCGCTTCCGCCCACGACATCACAAACGACGACGAATGCCCGATGCGAACAACGTTGCGGCAAATGCGGTCCAGAGCATCAAGATGTTCGCCCGGAACTGATTCCATTGGCCACACAAGTTGCACGTGCGGTGTCTGATCATCGCAGTAGTGGGGAATCACGGTGGGAAACGTGCGAGGCTGCCGCGA
Organism: Fuerstiella sp.; assembly: GCA_041688835.1. Taxonomy (GTDB): domain Bacteria; phylum Planctomycetota; class Planctomycetia; order Planctomycetales; family Planctomycetaceae; genus Fuerstiella. Next base: position 14,852 of record JBDNHJ010000345.1, on the reverse strand, counting down.
ACGAGGCAAACCCGGAGCCGACTGCAGCATCGCCTTGTTCGGTTTCGGATTGTCGTTGACCGGCACGTAACACGTGAACGCAGAACGATGCGAACAGTCGGTGAAACGCAATTCCGGAGCGGACTGTTGTGTCAACCAGTTCAGAGCGTTGATCTCCGCCTGCTTCTCTTCGTCCGAACCATCCGTTTCGAAGTAAGCCGCAGCCATGGCCATGAAAATGCGGCCCGGATGTGGCGGCCATTCCGCATCGTCACGAGAACTGACCGACGTCGCCACACATCGTTCGGTGGTATAGCGGATCGAAATCGCCAGTCCCGGTTTCGGTTCGCAGGCAACGGCTGGCGTGGAAGTGTCGGCGATGGCAACGTCGCTCATGTGTCATCTCCACTCTGCACGGCAAGCTGCTGACTCTTCCGAACCAGTTCGACCAATTTGGCGGCGGGTTTCAGTTGGAGCGGTTTTTCCATCCACGGCAGCCCAACCGCTTTGGCTGCCTTAACGGCGTCGGCCAGTAAAGCGATGGCTGTTTCGGCATCTAGCGTGAACGCCTGAGGATCGCTGCCGGGCGTTTGCAGCAATTCCCACTGCAGAGTTTCTTCGGGCCACAGTAAACATCGCGAACGCAGATCCAGCCCGCGTTCGGCTGCGAGGACAGCTCCGCAAAGACCTAACGCCGCCACCACCGTGCGACCAGCCGCGTTGGCTTCGCGAGTCACCTTGCCATCGATCGGAAACTGCAGTCGCCGTAGCGCGGGCAGAGAAATAACGGTCATCTGTTCGGCATATTTGACAGTGACGCCGCCCGCCAAGGGGACGCCTTCTCGATTGGTATCAGACAGTGAAGGAACGATGTTCCCATGATTTGCTTCGGACGGCTTTCCATCCTTGCCCTTCAGAATAGCCTTCTTCTTTTTGTCTTTGGCAGCTTCGTCTTCGTTCAGTGTCCAGCCAAGATTGGCCGTTTGGTAAATCAATGCCGAATCTTTTCGAATCGCCAGCGGATCAATGCGGCTGCTGGTCTTGGTTCCATAGCTGGCATTCACACCGATGATTTCGGACACGAGTGCACGTTGAAACTTCGTGCCCAGCCCCCCTTTGGCCCAGTGGAATCCCAGATGCCGAGCAGCAATGCGGTCGGGCAGATATCCAGCAACGGCGTGGCGTTCCGCAGATTGGCCATGCCGATTTTCTTGCCCTGCGGTGTTTCTCGAAACGCAACGCCATCCAGTTCGCTGTCTCGCAGAATCGCGTCTGCCACGCGGTGAGGAGCCTGCAAACTGGTGACTCGCCCGATCGGTTCGTACAAGCCTTCGGCATCGTCGGAAGGATCGACGACCGGCACATCGCCAAAGTCCACAACCACCACGGGAATCTGAATGCGTTCTTCGTCAACGGCATCCTGCAGAGCTTCTTCAATACGATTCGCCTGAGATTGCACAGAATCCAGCAACACACATTCGACGGGTTCGGTGCGTCCTCTGACCCGCCGCTGCTCAGTGGCATAGACCGCTCCACTGTAAGTGGGCGGAAACACCTTATCGCCTTCGCCACCGGCGGGCTGCAGTTTCACGCGACACCGAAAACCGGCAGCACTGCCGGTCATTACATCCTGAAGTTGTTTGAGTTTCATTGAGTGTTTCCTGTGGGGAATGAAGTCATGAGATTGAGTGTTTCGTCGAGGGCGATACGGTCGGATGTTCGCTTGGTTGAGTCACAGTCTACGTGGGTGACTGGACAGATCATGTTCGGCCTCAACGCGGAATGCGGAATTGGGTCGATCAGAATGCGATTCAGGCCTAGAAGGCCGATACAGCCCCTGCCGGTGGCGTGAGCCACCGGACAGAAGACGTAGGAGACAGTCCCGGAGGGGCGACACAGACCTCCACCCCTTTCGACTTGTGTCGGCCTCCGGCCTTTGAAGGTTTGTTTTTCAGTTCCGGTGGCTCACGCCACAGGCAATGGCTATGCCGCCCTCCGGGCTAAGACACCAAATCCTGCCAGCCCACCACAATGCTTACCGCGGCTTTCGCGGAAGCCCGCCCTTGGCGGCACCACGTTTTCGCAACGCCATCAGACGCCGCAGCACATTGGGCAGATCAACTGAGCGCGGTAGCGCGGACCGGACGCTTGCTCCAAATTCCGACGCGACGTCTGGGTGACACAGAATGTCATCCATAGACCGATCCTGAGCGACATACGCCGCTCGAACAGCTTCATCCAAGTTTACGTCCACTATATTCACTCCGCCCCAAGCAGAAGGATTGACTTCCGGGCGAGTTCACACAGAATGCATCCTTGGGGCTGATGCTATTTTGCATTCATCGCTCCACCACGCGCCGTGGGGCTACCTCGGATTAGCAGTCTTGAGAGTCGCCCGGCGTGTTTCCATTTACGGGCGGTGTGATAATCGCCAGAGGAAGCCCGTCAAGCGACTTTCGAGAAAATCAGATAAGTTGGGGACATGCTTGAGTCTTTACTTGAGTCTTCTTGAGTCTTCTTGAGTCTTCTTGAGTCTTCTTGAGTCTTTACATCATGAAGCTAAATATAAAGTGTTTGCGAGCCGGCCCCATTGAAGCTATTCGGCTTCCTTCTGAAATGACTGCGAATCCGACCTTCCGACGCTGAAAAGCGTCGGCCCCATTGAAGCTCGGCAGGGACTGTCCCTGGCCGATATCGAACGACGCTGCGGGCTGAAGCCATCAACCATCAGTCGGCTCGAAAATGATCCGAAAGCGAACCCGACGCTGCTGACATTACAGCGCTACGCGATGGCGTTGGGCGTCGATTTGCGGTGCGGAGTTTTCGGAGCAACAGCGCGGGCGGACACGTGAACCGCCGAAAGTCTTGACGACTTCCGCTACGATCTGCGAATCGCGATCCGCAGCGGGTCGCCTTCCACGGGGCCGAGGATTTCGATCTGGCGGTGGACTTCGTGGCAGATGATGAGTTCTGGCAGGATCCGGTTATTCAGCGAGTGGTCACTACGATTGGCGAATCGCTGCTGGCACCGTGGGGCAGGTGGATGGGCTGTTGAGTGGTTTCGCCATCGATGTTGATTGATAGCGTGCCATTGCCGGGGGGCAGGTTGATGGCGGTGCGGAGTATGAGACGGTCCGTGTGACCTGAGCGACCTCCAGATGTGCTTCGCCAACGCGCAGAGTCATCCGAACACTGGCTGAATGAGATCGATTGTGCGATGCTGTAACCATGGATGAGTGGCGAACAGAGTTGGAAAGTCGTGCAGGTCAATATGCTGATGATCGCGGAATTCAGATCATTGGGCAATTGGGTTATGGTTACGATGGTACCGTGTTCGCCACAAATCACCAGTCGGCCATTAAAGTCCTCCGGTTCGAACGGCTGTTTCGGCGGGAATGCGATGTCTACCTTCGAAAACTGACCATGTCGTCTGCCGCCGCTAAGCATTGCGCGGGAAATCATCGTCGGGTTTGAAACGTGGCCTAGGCCATGTGTTTCATTTCGGGATCTGCTGCGGCAACATGTACGCGGCCTGCATGTGATTCAGGTCCGCCTGAATCTCCGCCACCAACTCATTTGGCTCCAGTGCCACGGCGTTGCGGTCGAAGCTGAGGATCCATTTGATCACGGGGGCGAAGTCGTTGACTTGCATGGTCAGGATGACAGCGCCGTTGGGGTGTGGTTCGAATTGTTGCGAACTGTGCCAGAAGCCTTCCTGAACATAGCGGGCGGATTCTTTGGCGAAGCGGATGCGGACTGTGTGAGTGTCGGAGGTGCCTGAGTGGTAGACTCCAAAGGCCGATTGCTGCCAGTCTTCTAGGCTGAAGTTGTCCGGAACGGCGTACTGCAATGCGGTACCGATTTCGACACTTTCGATGCGGTCGAGTTTGTAGTTGCGAATTTCTTGGCGACGCGACGACTAGGCAATCAGGTACAGACTGCCGTTATGCCACACGAAGCCCTGCGGGCCCAATTCCTGTTCGACCGGTTCGGTGGCCTGCACGGATTGATACACGACTAAGACCCGCTTGCGGTCTTCCATGGCGACGATCAGCCGGTCGATGATGCGACCACGCTGCGTGTAGTCGCTGCTGCCGAAGCCGGTGGTTTGCAGAAAGCGATTCATCTTGTCGCAATACTGCAGGTCCTGCGTCGCCCAGTGCGCCTTTGATCTTTCGCAGAACCTTGAAGTGCCCTTCCCAGAACGGAGTTCCCGCAAGCGGTTCCAGAAATCGGCGGCTCATCACAATGGAAATCAGATCGGTATAAGTGAAGCCCAGCTGATCGGCCAACGGCTTCATCCGCCAGCGTTCAGATGCTGTCCCTGCGGTCGCAACAGACGCGTCTGGGAATTTCAAAAGCTGGACGACCGTACGTAATTGCAGCCGGTGCCGCATTCGGCAGAATGGCTCGTGTGCAAATGCCTTCTCGCTAACATCGGCTGCTGCTTTAGTCAGGAAACGTGGCACTCTGGCCGGTCAAACACAGCTTCTTAAAGTGATCAGCGGTCAGTTTCAGTGGAACGTAAATGCCGCCATTCACCAGAAAGCCATCTTGACGGAGCTTGCCGAGATTCCGCAGTGATGCTGCGGGGTCACTCACGTCAAAGTCGCCGGGATCGGTCCATGCCACGGCTTTGTCAAGATTCACTTCCAGCAGTTCGATGCGGTCCGATCCGAATGTCGTGCTGTAGCTTCTGGTCAGTTCTTGTCTGTAGACAGTGCCTTCGCCGTTGGGGCGATGATAGATCGTCTGGCCCAGCGGCAGTTCCGATTCTGGCAGGGCGAACAGTTCTGGCATTTCCGGGATCAGCGTTTGATTGTGTGGACTGTCCCAAGGTTCATCGAGTTTGAATTTTTCGAACAGTTCTTCGTGGCCCACAAATGGCAGAATCTTCACCCGCCAGCTCAGTTGCTTGTCGGCAGGCACGCCGCTGTTGAGCGGTGTGGGGGAATTGAATGCTTTCAGGATGGCATCCGGACTTGTTTGCTGACGACGCAGTGCCGCCAGCCCAGCATGGATTTTTTTCATACGTTCGACGGCTAATCGTTCTTCAGCCGTCGCGGTGTGTAATTTCGGCGGCGTGACTGCGATCGAAGCGAAAACATGAGCCATGCGTTCTGCGGCGACGGCTTTGTCGAGTGATTCCGCAATGTCCAGTACGATGCGATACATGGCACGGTCGGTCACAAACGTGCGCATCAACACAATGCGCCCGCCTGCGTCGTCGCCGGACGCTGCTGCTTGGTCAGTTCGAAACTGTGATTCTAGGCATGCGCATCCGTGATCAGGAATCATTTGGTGCGACACAAGTTCTCCCGAATACGACGCGAAGAACTTGTCGGCTTCCATCTTCAGGAACGATTCTTGGTCCTTCAACGGTGTTCGCATGTACTTGGGGTAATTGGTTTCGCTCAGCATGTATCGAATACCTGCGTTGTCGGTGTTGGTCAGGGATTCGAATCGCACGGCATTCGTCATTTGCCTAGAACTGAAACGAACAGCGGGAATGTCACACGAAAATACGCCATCGTCAGACCGCATCTGTTGCCATTTTTGCGGGTCCGGCAGCACCGGCTGCTGCGTGGCTGGCGTTGTGGCTGGCGTGGCCACTTCAGCTTTAGCGACGGCTTGCGGCGTGGCAACTTCGGGGGCGCTTGGCGCTTGGGGTTGTGATTCGGCACCGTCCATTCCGGTGGTGTTGGGCGTTGCGTTGTCCGCGATGGTGTCTGGAACCGCCAGTCCGTCCTGAAACGCATACCAGAGTCCTCCGCCAGCGAACAGCAGTCCGGCCAAAACACTACCGCCGACGATCAGTGCGGTCTTCCATGTCTTCGACGGCCGTTTTTTTGACTTTGACTTGGGTTTGGGTTTGTCGACTTCATCGTCGATGTCGTAGTCGAAGTCGTCGCTGGCTGAGACCGCCGTTTTGCGTGTCGGGGAAGAGACCGGGCGGCTGCGGACAACTCGCCCAGCTTTCGCCGCCCGTGGCGACGGTTCGGCAGTTCGCGGTCGTGCTTGCGGAGCAGTCTGTTTGGCAGTGGTACCCTTGGCAGCGGCCCGTTTGGCGGCTAAGTCCAGACGAAACAGGTGGCTGCATTTGGGGCAGCGTCCTTGTTTTCCTGTTAAGCCGTCAGTCTTGATCTTGAGCCGCGCGGCGCACTCTGGGCATTGCACCTGAACTGTTGATGACATTTCCGAATCTCAAAAGAATTACCGAAACCAAATCACCCTGTTTTCAGATCGTAACGTCGGATGAACGTCAGGACAATTTGCAGGCGGATTTTCCCTGCGGGCTGGTTCAGAAAACTATGGTCCGGTATTAACGCAATTAGACGCATTGGTGACAGTTTGACGCTCTCGTGCGGGGGATATGTGGATATTCTTACGCAAAGTGTTTTTGCTTGGTCGACAACGGCTGGCGTCGAAGCCAGAATAGTATCGGTTGCCGTGAACAGGGTTTCGATTCACCACAGAATGGTCCGCGAGATTTTCAGATGACCCGAATTGTCGTGCAGTGCCATGAATGCGATGCCAAAATCCGGTTCCGTGCGACGGTCGAGAACCGACGGCTGAAGTGTCCTCGCTGCGCGACGGAGCTTGAGATCCCCGCCGAAGATTTGTCTGATCCTGAACTCGACACAGCTGCCGCCGGTCGTTCGACTGTTCAGCGCCACCATGACAGCGACGACTCAGAACCCAATCGCTCCAGTTGGCTGGGTGTCGGAGGCGCGGTGCGAATTGTGTTGCTGTCTGTTGTGGTGGGGCTCGGGATCGGCTTGTGGTGCTTAAAGGCCTACATCGAAGATCCGAAGGGCGGTGTCGCCGACGTTCCAATCAATAACAAGAACCTGCAACCGGCATTGCCTCCGTCGCAGCGTCCGTCGAGTCGAGGAGTCACGGGCCGCGTTGCTGATTCTACGGGATCGGCAACTGCAGAATCGTCGTATGACGTAAACAATGCACTGTTGTCTTACGACTGGATCGCCAACACAAGTCACGATTATCGCTTTGAAATTACGGCCACGGAATTCGGTCGCAAGAACAAAAGCTCAGGCCGCTTCCGCTACTCAGTGACTCAAGAAATCGACGAATCGAAAAGCAAGGAAGAAGATTCCGGCACCGGGTTCGTCGTGGCGGCCAATGGCTATTTGGCAACGTGTCTGCACGTGGTGGATGGGGTCCGAAAGATTGAAGTCATCCTCGGCGGAAAAACCTATCCCGCGACTGTGTTCGCTCAAGATCCCAATCAGGATCTCGCAATTCTAAAAATTGAAGCGACCAGCTTGCCCGTTTGCAAACTCGCCGGCAGCGACGAAGTTCAACTGGCAGAAACAGTGCGTGCTTTCGGCTTTCCCATGTCGACCGTTCTGGGAGACGACATCAAAGTGGCGACCGGCACGGTGTCCGGAATCGCCAACACGCCGCTCATTGGACGTCGAATCCAAACGGATGCTCCCATCAACCCCGGTAACAGCGGCGGCCCGCTGGTTGATCCAGCGGGGCAAGTGATCGGAATTGCCAGTAGCAAAATCGATGCGAGCGTAGCCAGTTCTGTAGGACTGGCTGTGCCGGTCTCAGAGCTGAAGGCACTTCTGAAGACGGTCGATATCCCGTTCCAGACCGGAACTGCCGCCGCACCTGTTTCGGGCCCGGAAGTCGCGCGGGCCGTCACTCCAGCCGTGGCGCTCATCAAGGTCTCAGGGGTTGATCACGGAGCCGTTTTTCGAGTCACCTGCGTGACCAATTTTGGTTCACTGATGCAAACGCCCATTGATGTGATGCTGCGGCTGCCACACCTGCGCGGAAACGCAGCGGAACTGAAAATCAGTCAATTCGGTCAGGTGGTGGAAGAACAAAACGCTGGGCCGATGTTACCCTTTGTGCTTGGTCCCTTGGCGCGTTTTGTCATCAATCCCTTGGATCGCCACGGTCGCAATTCGTGGGGCTGCACGCAGACGCAGATGCTGCACATTCCCCGTCGTCCGCAACATCCTTTGGAATTGTTTCTGGGATCGCAAAGCCACAATGGCAATCAGGCGAATGATCGGTTTATTCCAGCCACGGAATCATCACAGTTTTCCATCGTTGACGAAGTGGGACAGGATCAGCTGACCATCAAAAAAGAGTACATCCTGAAAACACTCGAAGACGCAGACAATCCGTACCTCGACATTCAGGGTTCTGGAGAAATCGACTTTGATCGCCGATTGGGGATGCCCACACAAATCCGCTACACGTCCACGATCAAGCAACATGACAATGGTCGGACCAGTACCACGCCGGTCAGCGTACGATTTTGGAGACTGACGGATGCTGAAGTTCAGTCCGAACGCAGCAGCCGCCGCACGACTCAATCAACATCGAAGACCAAGGCGTCGCCCAAGACTCGCGTGGACGATCCCGAACTGGTGCGGAAACTGATTGCTGAAATTCCGGAGCAAACGGATAATGATCGCGTATTGCCGCGGCTGAAGAAGCTCGCAGAACTGAAGGTCGTGGTCGACCTCACAGACCAAGTGCTAGAAGTGATCAAGCCGCATCAGTCTAGTCGATCCTCGCAACTGAAGGCCGCCGCCAATTTGTTGTTTTGCGACTACGCTGACGAACGCCACGTGGAAGATCTTCGCAGCCTGACGAAAACCAAGGGGCCGTCATCGTCCACGATTGCCCGAGCCGCCGGAGCGCGGCTGATCGAATTCGACGATGAAGGCTATGTTGATCAGCTGGTCGATCAGCTTAGTGATCCTTCAAGTCTACGGCGGCTGTCGCACTGCTGAAGCGATCCAAGCGAGACATCGAATCGAAGGTCTTGGCCAAATTGGAACGGACCATTAGCAACACATCGAATGCACGCATCTACGTCCTGAAAGCAATCGGAGAACTCGGTGCAGACAAAAGTCTGTTGAAGCTGAAAGAGCTGCAGGCTGGCGACGATCTGTCTGATGAACTGAATGCAAAGTTTGCCATCAACCGCATTGAAAATCGGATCAAAAGTGAACAGCGCGTTCCTGCGGATGGCGATTAGTACACGTATTCCAGCCCAAATGTTCCGCCGTGGAATGTCACGTCCCCGTGAGTGGTGTGCTGGCTGTTGAACTGCTGACTGGCCAGAGCGACGTCGTCGACGAACAGCAGCTGGTAGCGGCCATACAGATTCCAAGCGTCGCTGAGTCGACAAGTCGCCTTGAGACCCAGTTCGCCGACAAACGATGCCGCACCGCCTTCGCGTTTGGCGTTGAATACCGCTCCACCGGGAATACCCGATCGGAAATTTGTGCTGGTGCTGCTGTTGTTGCCAAACAACCCGACGCGACCGTAGCAATCGATGTTGTAGTTCGCGTTTCCAATCAACGGCGCGTCGATTCCGATTTGCGCACCATACAAGTGGTTGGCTGTGCCGGACGCAACCAAAGAATCGGGCAGCAGTCCGGCGGGATCGGCCAAACGTGTGGCCAGTCGTTCTTCAAGAGCCACATAACGAAAACCGGCCAGTAACGACCACCAACGATGGCCGTCTCCATAACGGCAACGCAAATTCGCTTCGAAACTTCTGATCGAAGATTCCAAATCCGATTCCGCGCGGCGTGGTCCGATCACATCGAACTGCGTGGGCGTCGAAATCGGCATGCCGCTGCTGGTAAAGGATTGGTTTTGCGAATCGCTGATATCACCGACGCCTAGAAAACGTAGGTCGAGGTCAAAGTCGGTGAACAATCCGTGAGCGATAACGCCTGCTTCAATGCCGCTTTGAAGTCCGAAGTCAAAGCCGCCGGCGTTCAGCTGCTGTGCCGGTTGAACACTGTTCGCGAACAAGATTCCGGGGTCCGGATCTGAGCGGCTTATAAATGCAAAGCCACTATCGAACGTCAGTGTCTGGCAGGTTTCATCGCCGACGCACCGCCGCCGCGGTCGACAGCTTTCGCCACAACCCGATTGTTTTGCTAGCGCTGGCGAAACTTGATCCGTTAACGATTCGCGTTGCCCAAACACTGTTGCGGGCGAGGTTGCGATTGCCAAGGCAAAATGTGGAGCGTTGGTGTTGTCGGACTCCAACAACGCGTATTCAGGCTTCGAATCTCCGAAGTCGTCACCACCGCTGGGCGGTAGAGCGTTCAATGCTTCTGAGACTTCAGAATTTTCGGGCAGCGGCTGATCTGACGTTGCCTTTCTTGGGCCATCAAACGCCCGGACGATGTCGTCTGCGGTTGGTGGCAGATTGCCATTCGTATCGAGCTGAGCATTCACAACGCCGCTGGCGCAGGCGACACAGGCGAAGAGGCAACTTGTTAGGACGGCTTTTGAATTCCACATGACGAACTCCCTCTGGTACGCAAGATTCGCCCGCTGGCGTTTTGAGACCGCTGTTTGCGGAATCGAAAACGCAGGGCGTCCGGAATAACGATCGGAATCTCATCAACCGCTGTTGCTGTCAGAATCAGGCGAACCGGCACATTCGTTTCGGCAAGTTCGACAGCACCTGCAATTGCAGAACGACCAATAAATTCAGAGAATTGGAATGAATCACCATAATCCCTACAAAGTGACACGCTACTTACGCACCGTTTTTCAGGATACAATCCCGGCAGCCCTGATGAGGCCCGTTGTTGCTGGACGTCTTCAGCAATCTCAGCATCCCCGATAGCAGATGAAACGCTCATGATCACAAACGCACGAATGACCGCTGAGGAATTTGCGGAGCGAAAACACGAGTTGCCGGAAGGCGGACGCTGGCACGAATTGCATGAGGGTCGCCCTGTGTTGATGGAGTCGCCGGATGACAGCCACGGAAACGCAGTCCTGAACTTGTCGCGTGCACTGGCGGAATGGTTTGAAGCCAACAAGCAGCTGCAGATTGGTTATGCGTGTCACGAAATTGGACTGCACGTCGATCGCGAACCTTGCACCGTCTATTGCCCTGCGGTCAGCTATTTTGATGCTGGTGCTCAGTTTGCAGAAACGGACAACCTGATCGCGGGCCAAATCCCCAAGCTGGTGATCGACATTGCGTCCGCCAATGATCGTCGATTGGAAATGCGCAGGCGGACTCTGGCCTATGCAAAACTTGGTATCGAAACTGTCTGGATACCAGATACGGCGAAACGCGAAGTGCAGGTGATTTCCCGAGGCGCGGACACTCTGGCACTGGCCGATTGGCAAACACTCGCCGGTGGCACCGCGCTACCCGGATTTTCGATCAGCGTGAAGGAAGTGTTCGCTCAGCCCAAATGGTGGCGTTGACGTTTCCGGTTAAGGCGTGCTTTTGCCGCAATCGGCGGTAAAGCGTTGGTGCATGCCGCGTCGGCTGAGTTCCGAATTTAACACGCTGCGGTAGTGAGCCAATCGCACTTCGGCGTCGTCCAGTGCACCGCCGAACGATCGTTCTTCATCCATGTAAACCAGAGGCACAGGATATTCGCTGATTCTCCAGTTTAGGTCAGCAGCCTGAATCCATAATTGCAGAGGCATCGCGTAGCCGGGATCTGTGATATCCAGATCCGCCAACGCGGACACACGGTAAGCCTTGAACCCGCAAAATGCGTCGGTGATCTTGAACCCCAGCTTGTCGTTCAGACATTCTGTGACTTGCATATTGATTCGACGCCGATCTTCAGGCGCGACGCTGTTGCGAGCGAATTCTTGCAAATATCGACTCCCCGACACCATTTCGACTGGACACGTGGGGTCATCGATTTGAGCGGCGATGTCAGAAATTAACGCGGGCTGATGTTGTCCGTCACAATCGATGGTGACCAGCACATCGTAGCCGTAACGCATCGCATGCTGAAACGCTGTTTGCAACGCTGCTCCGTACCCCAGATTGGTTTCGTGGGACCGGATTTGAATGACATCGTCAAACTCAGCCAAAGCTTCGGCCGTGCCGTCTGACGATCCGTCATTCACAACCAGTACGTCAGTCGCGTGCATCAAGACTTGATTCAGGACGCTGCGAACATGAGTTGCTTCGTTAAAGACAGGCAGGGCGGTGAGGATGCGTTCATTCATGGAGACATTCTAGGAGTGCGTTGGAATGTGTCAAATTCCCGGAACACGAAGCCGGGCAACTTTGAGCCAATCAGCGGTGCCGGACTTCAAATTCGCTGGGTCGGCGGAGGCGAAATTGAGTCGAACTTGAAATGATCCGCTCCAAGACGTGACGCGACGTTGCGTGCCATGATTACGGAATTTTTCCCAGATTCCGTTGGCAGAACCGCCAGTCCAGCGGTCTGTCGCTCGGCGGTCTCTGCCGAGAAATCACGGTGTCGATTTAGTCAGCGGCACGGCGCTAGCCGCCGGCAACGCCCTGAAAAACGCTGCAAAGCCGGCGGCTAGCGCCGTGCCGCTCACGAGTTCCGACGAAATCGACAGCTTGAAATCACGGTGGAGACCACCGAGCGACAATTTGCCAACCTTCAAACTAAGCTTTGGCAGACCACGAGCAGAAAAAATCACTCCGAGAGTGGGGCCGTTTCCCCATCGCCTTCCGCCGGGGCGGCGGGATCAACCGTCTCACTTTCTGGTGCCGATTCCTTGGCGGGTTCTTCTTTGGCGGGCGGGTCTTTGGTCGCCGGGGCCTCACTGCTGACCTCTGATTCGCTGGCAGTTGGCGGTGTCGCGTCTGCGGATTCCGAAGGAAACTCAACCAGTGGCGTGCGAGGATACGTTACCCCCGTCGAAGCCTCGGTCAACTCTTGGGCATACTGTTCATCCAACGTCACCGCGACGCTAAACCAGCGCGTCGCCGATGAGAAATCTGCCAGCTGCATATAGATTCTCGCCACGACGGCTCGACCATCGGCATCGTCGATATTGTTTCCGACGCTTTTGATGCCTGCCAGCAATTCTGCCTCCAGTTGCTTCAGCTGTTTGACGTTGTCTTCGGCGATGGCCTGTCGGGCCGTGTCTTGCGTTTCTTTGTAAACGCGCGCCGCTATTTCGAAGGTTTCGAGATTGCGGGGCATGATCATGATGAGCGGCCGAATGATCTTTTCGGCTTCTTTCCATTCGCCACGTGCGATTTTAATTTGAGCCAATTTCATTTGCACTGGCGGCGTGAGATCGTTGGACGAACCGGGCATCTCATCTGGCACTCCCTCCGGGCGCGCCAAAGCTTCGGCTTCGTCGAATTTTCCGACGGCGATCAGAAGTTCCATTTTCTGAGCCGTCTCTTCAAACAGTGACAGGTGTTCATCGACCGCACTTTGAATCAGATCTTTGTCCCCGACTTTCAAGATCGCATTGCCATACGCAGACAGTAAACCCGGCGTGGCTGCTGAAAACTGACCGGGCGTCGACAGAATTTGACGAAAATCGTCAACCGCTTCTGCATAGCGTTGTTCGGTCACCCGCGACATGGCCCGCGCTTCACGCGCGGTGGATTGTGTCGGATCTTTGGCGATGGCTTCGTCAAGAACTTTTTCGGCCAGCTCATGAGCACCAATACCCAGATACATTCCAGACAACGAAACTCGGGCCTCCACATTTGTATCCGGCGACAAGGCAACAGCTTTTTGGTACGCCTCCATCGATTCGCGATATTGACGCGTCCTGCGGTAAGAATCTCCCATCTGCTTCATGGCTTTGGGTTTCAGCTCATGGTCATCCGGAATTTCTCCCAACAACTTTAAGGCCCGCGGGTCGCGCATTTCTCGGAACGCCAGCATGCCATCCACGTACTGAGCGTGCCATTTGTAGTCGTCGAAGGCCTGCAATTTTTCCAGATTCGCTTTCACCAGCTTGGGGTCGCTCGACAGCTTCGCAATCGCATCGTCGAACAGAAATTGCGGGGCGTCTGGTGCTGACGAAACCGCAATGCCCACGACAACCGCGATGGTCGCGACAGACAGAAGAGCCCACAGCCACCACGGAAGGCCGCCTTTGACTTGAGGTGGCGGAGATGATTGACTCATGATGCGAAGCCGTCTTAAAAAACAATCCTGAAACGAAACAGACGCCGTGGAATGCCACGGGGCCTGCCGGAATCCACCACTCACAGCGCGCATTTCTTCCGGCTGGAATTCACTACGCCACAGCGCGGCAGAACATTGGGAAAATTCCAAGCAACCGGGGAAACTCTGAAAATGCAGCGATTTTCGCTCTCGATTCGTGAGCGAAATGTCGCTAACCACCGGCAACGCACAAAAGAACGCTGGCGCTGCGCCTGCGGCTAGCCCGAATATTACATACGCTTGGCATGCAGTTTAACTCTGGGTCTGGCGCGAAGGGCTGGAGTGCGTTGGAATTCACGGCACCATCAACTCGCCGCCCCAAGGCTTTCTCAATGACAGAGTCTCATCGGCCAATCAGTGATCGGCCGAATTGACAAAGCGATTCCCGACCCTCGCGACCCACGCTATGTCACACACAAACAGCGGCAGATGCCGAAGTCGCGAATCTTTGGCATCGCCGCTGGGTACGAAGACGGCAACGACCAAACGACGCTGCGAAACGAATTGCGGTCGATGCGGGGGGCGGACCGGCGGCTAGATGTTGACCGCTTTCCCGTTTGGAATCAATGACGCCCTCGATTGCTGTCTGGGTTTCAGTTTAGCTTGCGGATAACTGGTTGTCACGCCCGAAGGTTCCGGATGTGTTTTGTGGGGGCGCTCATGGATTTGGGCATTTCCGATTTGGTGGCCGGGGCTGGAGTGTAAGTCGTTTGTAGGAAGCGTCTGGGTTCCGCCGGGCCGTCGGAACCTACCTGCCAACGTCAGTCAACGTAGGGCAGGCTTCCGCCTGCCATCATCTCGACAACGTTCGCAGCCGTCGTTAAACAACTCTCCTTAACGCTGCGCGGTGTCCGAAAAAACGGCTCAAGCAACAAAGAAAGGAACTCGCTTGAGCGTCAGCCAGGCTCCTTGAACAGCGAGTTT